>NZ_SMKB01000031.1:0-48276 GCF_004348575.1 Actinomadura sp. 7K534 | reverse complement strand
CCTCACCTACACGATCGCCGCCATCGCAACCCTCACAGCCCTCTACCTACTGGCCGGCGGGCGGCTGGGGGTGATGGGAGCGCGGCGGAGGCTGGTCGGGGTGGTGCTCGTGTGCGCGGCCGCGTCCGCGGCCGGAGTGGGGTTACGGGCCACGGCCGTCGGTACCGGACCGGTGCGCGACCTCGCCCGCGACGGACGGTTCGCTACGGCCGAAGCGGTCGTCACCGGCGATCCCCGGGCGAAAGCGGGGAACGGCCGGAAGGTGATCATCCTCCGGGCGCGCGCGGAGGTGGTCCCGCGTGCCGAGGTCCGCGTGTCCGTGCTGCTGATCGCGGACGACGCCCGCTGGCTCCGCATGGTGCCGAGCCAGCGGGTGCGGCTCCACGGCGAATTCGTGCCGCCCGAGGGCGCCGACCTCCTCGCGGCGGTCGTGATCGTCCGCGGCCCGCCGACCGTTCTCGGGCCGCCGTCGCGGATGCAGCGCGCGGCCGAGCACGTGCGGGCGCGGCTGCGGGCCGCGGTGGCACGTCTCCCGCCCGACCAGCGCGGGGTCCTGCCCGGCATGGTCGTCGGCGACACGTCCGGCCTCGACCCCGCCCTGGCCGAGGACTTCCGCACCGCCGGGCTCACCCACCTGATGGTCGTGTCCGGCGCGAACCTCGCGATTGTGATCGGAGCCGTCCTCGGCCTGTGCCGCCTCCTCGGCCTCGGCCGCCGGCGCGCTCCGCCCGTCGCCGTCGTCGCGGTGCTCGCCTTCGTCCTGGTCGCGCGTCCGGAACCGAGCGTCCTGCGGGCGACCGTCATGGGCCTCATCGGCCTCCTGGCCCTGGTCACCGGGCGGCAGCGCCAGGGGATCCCCGCCCTCGCCGCCGCCGTGCTGCTCCTCGTGCTGATCGACCCCGCCCTGGCGCGCTCCTACGGGTTCACGCTGTCGGTCCTGGCGACCGCCGGCCTGCTCGTGCTGGCGCCACGCTGGCGGGAACGGCTGGCCCGCCGGCTGCCCGGCCCCCTGGCCGACGCCCTCGCGGTCGCGGCCGCCGCCCAGGTCGCGGTGTCCCCGGTTCTCGTGATGCTCTCGGGCGAGATAGGCGTCGTCGCGGTGTTCGCCAACCTGCTGGCCGCTCCGGCAGTCGCCCCCGCGACCCTGCTGGGCGCACTCGCCGCTATCACCGCCCTCATCTCCGTCCCCATGGCGCAGGGCATCGTGTGGCCCGCGGGCCTTGCGGTCGGCTGGATCATCCGGGTGGCCCGCACCGCCGCCGCGCTGCCCTACGCCACGATTCCGTGGACGGGCGGCGGCCTTGGGGCCATGACGCTGCTCCTCGCGGCCGGGATCGCCCTCCTGATCCTGCGGAGCCGCCGCCTGCGCCTGCTCACCGCCGCCGCGATGATCGGGATCATGGCGGCGGTCATCGCCATGCGGGTGACGGCCCCGGGCTGGCCGCCGCCCGGCTGGCAGATGGTCGCCTGCGACGTGGGCCAGGGCGACGCGTTGGTCCTGTACACCGCACCCGCCCAGGCCGTCGTCGTCGACACCGGCCCTGACCCCGCGCTGGTAGACCGATGCCTCCGCCGCCTCGATGTGGAGGACGTCCCCCTCATCGTCCTGACCCATCCCCACGCCGACCACATCAACGGCACGTCCGGTGTCAGGAACGGCCGCCGAGTCCACGCGATCTTGACGACATCCCGCACCTCGGGCCGGGAGGCGCGCCTCGCCCCCGACCTCCACACCCACCACGCCGAGGCAGGCCAGCAATGGCGCATCGGCGACCTGACCCTCTCGGTGCTCGCCCCCCGGACAGGCCCGGCCCTCACGCCGGGAGACGACGGCACCACGATCAACAACGCCAGCGTGGTCGTCGTGGCCCGCAGCCCCGGCTTCAGCGCCCTCCTGGCCGGCGACATCGAAGAGGAGGCCCAACGCGCCCTGACAACGACCGTCCCGCACGTCCAGGTCCTCAAGGTCCCCCACCACGGCGCGCGCGGGCAGGCCGCGGGTTTCCTGGCCGCCGCCCGCTCCTCCGTCTCCCTGATCTCCGTAGGCGAGGACAACGACTACGGCCACCCGTCCCCGGCGACCCTCGGACTCCTCCAACGCCTCGGCACCCGGATCCACCGCACCGACCAGGAAGGAGACATAGCCATAACCCGTACCAGAACCGGCATAGCTGTAGTCCCCAGCCACTGACCCACGCCCCCCGCAGCCCGCCGGTCCCGCGTCGGCGTCTTGGCGCGGGTGGGGGGTTGGGCGTGGCATGCTGCTGGGGTGTCGGTCGAGCCCAACATCCTGATCGTCGGAGACGAAGAGCTGCTCGTGGAGCGGGCCATCGGTGATGTCGTCGCCTCTGTCAGGGCGGACGACCCGGAGGCCGAGGTGATCGACCTCGGCCCAGGGGGCCTGGAGCCCGGGCGGATAGCGGAGCTGACGTCGCCCTCGCTGTTCGGTGGCGGGAAGGTGCTCGTGCTGCGGGCGGCGCAGGACCTGGGGAAGGATCTGACGGCCGAGGTGCTCGCCTACGCCAAGCAGCCCGCGGACGACGTGGTGCTGGTCGCCGTCCACCACGGCGGGGCCAAGGGCAAGGCGCTGGTCGACGGCCTGACGAAGCTCAAGGCGCGCAGGATCGCGTGCCCGAAGGTCACCAAGGTGGGGGAGCGGGTCGACTTCGTCCGGGCCGAGGTCCGCCGGGCGGGCGGGAAGATCTCGGCGGACGGGGCGCGCGGGCTGATCGAGGCCGTCGGCAACGACCTGCGGGAACTCGCGGCCGCCGGCAACCAGCTCGTCGCGGACACCGGGGGCAAGGTCGACGATGCCGCGGTGGCGCGGTACTACCGGGGCCGCGCCGAGGTGAGCGGGTTCACGGTGGCGGACAAGGCGATCGAGGGGCAGCTCGCCGAGGCCCTGGAGCAGCTCCGCTGGGCGCTCGCGACGGGTGTGGCGCCGGTCCTGATCGTCAGCGCGCTGGCCCAGGGCGTGCGGGGCCTGGCGAAGGTCGGCGGCGCACCGCGCGGTGCGCGCGGCGCCGCCCTGGCGAAGGACCTCGGCATGCCGCCGTGGAAGATCGACCGCGTCCAGAAGCAGCTGCGCGCCTGGTCGGCGGACGGCGTCGCCCAGGCCCTCACGGCCGTCGCCAAGGCCGACGAACAGGTCAAGGGCGGTTCGGCCGACCCCGCCTACGCCCTAGAGAAAACCGTCGCCGAAATAGTCGCCGCCCGCGGCTGACCACCGGCTCCCGCCGCGCGCCGTCCTCCTGAGATACAAATCCCGGTGTGGGTCAGGGGGTTTCGGCTTTGGTTTTTAGGCCGGTGGCTTCCATGGTTACGTAGCGGCGGGTTAGGCGGCCCGTTAGTAGTGCGAACAAGGGGGCCAGGGGGCCCTTTTGGTCGAGGGTCAGGTGGACGGTGACCGTGCCGTTGGGGGTGGTCGCCAGTTCGTGGGCGGCGGTGGTGGTCACGCCGGGGGAGCGGGATTCCCAGGTGAAGGTCTCGTTCTCCTCGAAGGCGGTGACCGTCCATATGGCGGCGGGGAGTTTGGGCTGGTGGACGCGGGCTCGGGCGGACAGGGCGATGGGTTCGTCGAGGAGTTCCACGCGGTTTATGGAGGCGGTCATGTCCGGCCAGCGTTCTACGTCGATCAGGAGCTTCCAGACGGTTTCGGGAGTGGCGTTGATGTCGACGGTGGTCTCAAAGTGCATTGTCTTTCCCCAGAGCGGTGCGGATCTCGGACAGGAGGCCGGTGACCAGGGGGTCGTCGGCGCGGGACGGGAGGTGCAGGGCGTGGTACGGGACGGCGGGCAGGTCGATGATCTCGCGCGTGACGAGGCCCGGGGGCGGGGTCACGCAGCCGTTCACTATGGCGACGCCGATGCCCAGGGAGACGAAGTGCAGGGTGAGGGGCCAGCCCTCGGCCTCGACGGCGAGTGACCACGGGACGCCGGCGGAGCGGAGGGCGCGTTCGAGGGCGATGCGGTGCGGGCCGGTGGGCGGCGGGGCGACCAGGGAGGCGCCCGCGAGGTCGGTGAGGGCGAGGTCCGGTCGCTCGGCGAGGGGGTGGTCGTCCGGCATGACGAGGACCTGCGGGTAGGTGGCCAGGGGGACGGCCTCGATGTCCGTCGGCGTGACGTCCAGGACGGAGACGCCGAGGTCGGCGCGGCCGGTGCGGACGGCGGCGAGGGTGCGGGCGCGGTCGCCGTTGATCAGGCGGATGCCGGGGCGGACGACGTCGCCCAGGAGGTAGAGGTAGGCGCCTTCGCCGGCGGCGAGGGTCGGGACGCGGGTGGGCGCGGTGCCGTGCACGCCGGCGAGGAACGCCGCCACGCGGGCGTCGAGTTCGCGGGCGAAGCGGGCGACCTCGACGCCGGTGGGCGTGAGGGCGAGGCGGCGGCCGTGCCTGGTGTAGAGGGCGCGGCCGAGGGTCTCGGCGAGCTTCTGCACCTTGACGTGGAGGGCGGGCTGCGAGATGTGCAGCTCTTCGGCGGCGCGCGTGAAGTTGAGGTGGTCGGCGAAGACGGCGAAGGAGGCGAGCGCGTCCGTCGAGAGGCGGCTCAGTTCCATAGGTAGTGACTATAGCTTGCGGAGAGGTTGATAGTTCTGTTCTAGGGCCGCGGGTCCGAGGGTGGGGGCATGAACTACGAACCGCGGCTCGGCGTCGACTTCGGCCGCGTCATCCACGGGGGGCTGCTGGCGTCCGGCCCCCAGGACACCGTTTTCCTCGACGGGAGCTTCGAGCAGGCGCTCGCCTCGCCGGCGACCGAAGGCGTGTACGACGTGCTGCCGGGGCTGGTCGAGGCTTTCGGCGGCCGGGCCTGGATCATCTCCAAGTGCGGTGACCGCATTCGGCGGCGGACGCTGGCCTGGCTCGACCACCACGACTTCTACGCGCGGACGGGCCTGCCGAGGGAGAACGTCCGGTTCTGCCGGCGGCGGGCGGAGAAGGCGGGGCACTGCCGGGAACTCGGGATCACCCACATGATCGACGACCGGCTGGACGTGCACGCGGCCATCCGGGACGTCGTCCCCCACCGGTACCTGTTCGGGCCGGAGGAAGGGCCCCCGTGGGTGCGGCACGTCCCGGACTGGGCGGCGGCAGCCGAGGTCATTCGCGAAGATATTCCGGCGGGACGCCTTCGGTCAGCCACACCCCGTTCTCGCTGACGCGGAACTCGTGCCCGTCGGCGGCCATCCGCCCGGCCTCGACGACGAGGACGACGGGTTCGCCGCGGCGGGCACCGACGCGGCGGGCCGTCTCGCGGTCGAGGGAGAGGTGGACGGCGTGCCGCCCCATGGGCAGCAGTCCGTCACGCAGTATCGCCGCCACGGAGCGGCCCACGGTGCCGTGGTAGAGGAGGTCCGGCGGGGACGCGGGAGAAAGGCCCAGGTCGACCTGGACCGAATGGCCCTGGGCGGCGCGGATCCGGTCCCCGTCGAGGACGTACCGCTGCTTGTCGTTGACCGCGACGACGTGTTCGAGTTCGGCGCGGGTGAGCGGGAACCCGTGGGCGGCGCAGGCCGCGAGCAGCTCGCCGACGTCGGCCCAGCCGCCGCGGTCGAGGGTGAGGCCGATCCGCTCGGGGCGGTGCCGCAGGTGCTTCGCGAGGTACTTGGAGATCCGCACCGCGCGCCGCTCGTCCATGGACATGCGCCGGGGCCGGCGCGACTAACCGGCCGGCCCCGTGCCTGGTGCTTACTCGGCCTGCAGCGCGGCGGCGCGCTTGGCGATCGCCGACTTGCGGTTGGCGGCCTGGTTCTTGTGGATGACGCCCTTGCTGACGGCCTTGTCCAGCTTGCGCGCGGCGTGCCGCTGCGCGGCCACGGCGTCGTCCACGTTGCCGGCGTCGGCGGCCTCGCGGAACTTGCGGATCGCCGTCTTCAGCTCGGACTTGACGGCCTTGTTGCGCACGCGGGCCTTCTCGTTCTGCCTGTTGCGCTTGATCTGGGACTTGATGTTAGCCACGTCTGCAGTGCCTCAGCTTGATCGCGATCCTCGCCTGCGCCACGGCAGGCTCTGACGAAAGGTCTGAACGGGGGGCGGACGGTGCCCCCCGGGGCACGACGCTACGCCACACGCAGTCGCACAGCCTACCAATCACCGGGGCCGTGCCCAAACCGAACCGTGCACAGAGCATCGCACGTGGCATGGGACCATGGGATGTACACATGTCCTTGTCCATCCAGTGAGTTTCGAACGGACCCCGGTGGCAGCGCCCGAGCCTGACAAGACCGATCCCGCGATCATCCGCAACTTCTGCATCATCGCGCACATCGACCATGGCAAGTCGACCCTCGCGGACCGGATGCTGCAGTTGACCGGCGTGGTCGAGGAGCGCCAGATGCGCGCCCAGTACCTCGACCGCATGGACATCGAGCGCGAGCGCGGCATCACGATCAAGAGCCAGGCCGTCCGGCTGCCCTACACGTCCGGCGGCGTCGACCACGTCCTCAACCTGATCGACACCCCCGGGCACGTCGACTTCTCCTACGAGGTGTCGCGGTCGCTCGCGGCGTGCGAGGGCGCGGTCCTGCTGGTGGACGCGGCGCAGGGCATCGAGGCGCAGACGCTCGCCAACCTGTACCTCGCGCTCGAGGCGGACCTGCACCTGATCCCCGTCCTCAACAAGATCGACCTTCCGGCGGCGCAGCCGGAGAAGTACGCCGAGGAGCTGGCCGGGATCATCGGCTGCGAGCCGTCGGACGTGCTGCGCGTGTCGGGCAAGACCGGCGAGGGCGTCCGCGAGCTGCTCGACAAGATCGTCCAGGACGTGCCGGCGCCGGTCGGCGACCCCGACGGGCCCGCCCGCGCGCTGATCTTCGACTCGGTGTACGACACCTACCGCGGCGTGGTCACCTACATCCGGATCATGGACGGGCGGCTGTCGCGGCGCGAGAAGAGCATGATGATGTCGACCGGGGCGGCGCACGAGACGCTGGAGGTCGGCGTGATCTCCCCCGAGCCGAAGCCGGTGCAGGGCCTCGGCGTCGGCGAGGTCGGCTACCTGATCACCGGGGTGAAGGACGTCCGGCAGGCGCGGGTCGGGGACACCGTGACCGGCGCGTCGCGGCCGGCGCCCGAGGCGCTCGGCGGCTACCGCGACCCGAAGCCGATGGTGTTCTCCGGGCTCTATCCGCTGGACGGCGACCAGTACCCCGAGCTGCGCGACGCGCTCGACAAGCTGCAGCTGAACGACGCCGCGCTGATCTACGAGCCGGAGACGTCGGCGGCGCTCGGGTTCGGGTTCCGCTGCGGCTTCCTCGGGCTGCTGCACATGGAGATCGTCCGCGAGCGGCTGGAGCGCGAGTTCGCCCTCTCGCTGATCTCGACCGCCCCGAACGTCGTGTACCGCGTCGTGATGGAGGACGGGACGGAGCACACCGTCACCAACCCCAGCGAGTTCCCCGAGGGCAAGATCGCCACGGTGTACGAGCCGGTGGTGCGGGCGACGCTGCTGACCCCGGCCGAGCACATCGGCGCGATCATGGAGCTGTGCCAGGGCCGCCGCGGCGTGCTGCTCGGCATGGACTACCTCTCCGAGGACCGCGTGGAGATCCGCTACACGCTGCCGCTCGCCGAGATCATCTTCGACTTCTTCGACCAGCTGAAGTCGCGGACCCGCGGGTACGCGTCGCTGGACTACGAGCCCAGCGGGGAGCAGGAGTCCGACCTCGTGAAGGTCGACATCCTGCTGCAGGGCGAGTCGGTGGACGCGTTCAGCCAGATCGTCCACAAGGAGAAGTCGCGCGAGTACGGGCTGATGATGACGTCCAAGCTCAAGGAGCTCATCCCGCGGCAGCAGTACGAGGTGCCGATCCAGGCGGCGATCGGCGCCCGGATCATCGCCCGGGAGAACATCCGCGCCATCCGCAAGGACGTCCTCGCCAAGTGCTACGGCGGCGACATCTCCCGCAAGCGGAAGCTGCTGGAGAGGCAGAAGGAGGGCAAGAAGCGGATGAAGACCATCGGGCGGGTGGACGTCCCGCAGGAGGCCTTCGTCGCGGCGCTGTCCACGGGCGGCGGCGAGTCCACCGACAAGGGGCGCAAGTAGGAACCGGCCCGGCGGGCCCCTGCCGAGGCAGGGGCTCCTGTAACGAGCGGTACTACTTCTTCAGCAGCGGCCAGGCGACGGCCGGCGGTACGCGGCGGAACTCGCCGCGGTTGGCGGCGCGGGCCGCGAACACGAGGAAGAACATCACGGCGGCCGTGAAGAGCAGCGGCACCCAGATGAGCACCTCGACGGCCAGTGACAGCAGACCGGCCACGAACCACACCGCGATGGCCGCGATGCCCATGTTGAGGCCCTGCACGGCGTGCCGGCGCACGAACGGTGAGCGCGCCTTGCCGACGTAGACGATGGCCGGTGCGATCGCCCCGACGAGGAACTGGCCCACGTACGCCATGAGCGACCACGTCTTCTCGTCGTCCGAGACCGGGCCGTAGTTGCCGGGCATCTGGGCTGTGCTCCCGCCAGGCTGTGGCTGCTGCCAGGCCGGGCCGGGCTGCTGGTGGGGCTGCTGCGGCGCCTGGTGGGGCTGCTGCGGTTGCTGCCAGAGGTTTCCGGGCTGCTGCCACGGAGCCTGCTGGGGCTGACCCTGGCCGGGCGACGGGGGAGGCCCGTAGGCCATGGCGGACGTCCTCTCCTAAGTTCGCTCTGCACGTTCGCTGTGCGACCTATTGGTGAAGTGTATGACTCCTTGGACGCACCCGGAGTTCGGGGAAGTTCCCGCTTTCCCTTAGCCCGTGGCCGGTTCTCGCCACAGGCGGCCTGTGTCAGCCCAGCCCGGGACGCCAGAGGACGGCCGACGGGTTCGCCCGCGTGAGCGTCACCGAGCCCTGCCACGAGACGGCCGACGGCTGCGGCAGATACGAGTCGTTTAGGAAGAAGCCCCGGTTGATCGAGGTGACCGTGGCCGGTGCGCCATTGTCGCCCAGCCCGACCGGCCTGCGCAGCGCCTCGATCGACGCGATGTCGGACATCGCCGTCCCTTCCGGGAGTTCGACGGTGGTGGCGACGGCGCCGTCGCGCTCGACCGACCAGGTCGGCTGGTCGTGGTCGGACCGGTAGAGCGTCGACGGGTCGGCCTTGAGCCGGACGCCGAGCGCCACACCCGGCGCCGACCCCCACGCGGTCGGCGCACCGGTCGTCTTGGCGAACTCGACGAACAGGTACGTGCGCTGGTCGCCGACCTCCCGCGTCGCCGGGTCGGACGGCTGCTCGATCTTCCCCTCGCGCACCATCTCCTGGGCCGCGACCCGGTACGTCCACGGGTCACGGTCCATGACGGCCTCGCGGGCGCGTCCCTGCGGACGGGTCCTGGACGCGTCCAGCAGGAAGCGGAGCGGCGGGTCAGGGGAGATGACGTCGCACATGTTGTTGTTCTCGGTGCAGGTCTGCAGGAGCGGGTGGTCGCCCTCGAAGCGGCCCGTGAACTGGAACGTCAGGTGCAGCGGCGCCTGGTAGACGGCGGTGCCGTCCACGCGCCCGCCCGACGCGTCCACCTCGACCCGGTACACCCATTCGATGTCGGTCGTGCGGCCCCAGCGGGCCATCAGCGCGGGGGTGTCCGTGCCGCCGTCCTCGTTGCTCCACACCATGGAGTACTCGATGACCCGGTGCCCGGGGGTCGCGGCCGGCCGCGTCTCGTGCCAGGCGAGCAGCGGGGTGTCGGTGGTGGCGTTCTGGTACGGGTTCCCGAACGGCCACCCCGTCCGCCCGACGACGATGGGGGCGTGCCGCAGGGCCAGTGCGTCGTCCGGCATCCGCACGCGGGTGCGCCCGAGCCTGACGCGGTCGGCCGCGGGGGCGCTGCCCTTGGCGAACCGCAGCGTCACCTCATGGTCGCCCTTCCGGACGTGCCCGAGGCCGAGGCTCCGGTCCACCGGGTCGGACGACGGGACGACCAGGTCGGTCACGTGGCGCCCGTCCACCGCGACCGACACCACGGCGGACTCGGCTCCCGCGCTGCCCCACGACACCCCGGGGGCGGACGCGGCGAAGGAGATCACGGCCTCGCCGTCCCGGGCGGCGGTGAACGGCAGCGACCGGGCGGGACCGCCGCGGTCGACGACGATCGTGCCGGCCGCCGCTGCACCGGCGGGCGCGGCGAGGGCGAGCGGAGCGCCGGCGAGGGCGGCACCGGCCAAGGCGAGCACGGCATGACGCGCACGGCTTCTCATGATCGCCGAAGCTAGACCGGCGGGGTCGCGATCCGGTGACGGCCCGATCCCCGCTGAGTGTCGGGTTGGCAGGGGCTCGCTCGGGGGTTAGGGCGCCTCGGCGGCGTCGGGCGTCCGGACCGGGCCCCACAGCGGCGCCGCCGCGGCCGGCGGCCGGAGGGACACGCCGGTGAACCGCTCCGTGGCGGCCTCCGCGTCGTCGGGTTCGTAGAGGGTGAGACCCGACGCGGGCAGCCGCGCCGTCCGGCCCCGCCGGACGATCTCGTGCCCGAGCTCCCGCAGCAGGGCGACGACGTCCCCGGCGGGCTCGTCGAGCAGGTCGACGCTCTCGAAGCGCGGCCGCAGCTCGGGATTGCCGCTCCAGCCGGGCGGCCGCAACGCGCAGATCTCCGCGAGCCGCTCCACGCCGTCCTCGTCCCGGACGGTGGACAGCGCGAGCCTCCCGCGCCCCACCCGGACGCTGCGGTGACCGGCCCAACCGCACAGCAGCGACGCCTCCGGCGGAGGGGTGCCGCAGCGCTCGGCGAGCGCGGCGAGGGTGCTCCAGGCGTCCGCGGCCCGCGTGGAGAACAGCAGGCTCGCGTCGGGCAGCAGCGCGCCGCGCCCGGGCTGCAGCGCGATCACGAACGGCGCGACCTGGCCGGGAAAGCGCGCCGGGTCGGCCTCCCGCAGCGTGACCAGGCCCTCCCACACGACGGGCTCGTCCACCGCGAACCAGGTGATGTCCGCCTCGACGCCGAGGTCGCGGAACGTGGCGTCGGTCAGCCGCTCCGCGACGACCTCGCGCAGCGTCTCCGCCGTCTCCGCGAGCCTGCGCCGCCACCAAGCCGGTTCCGGCCCGGACACCGCACCCGTCCGCCAGCGCGTGCCCGCCACGGGGAAGGACCGGCGCCGCTCGGCGCCCGCGGCGTCCACGATCACGTAGTGCCACCCGCCGGGCTCACCGCGGAGCACCACCCGCGCGGGCGCCCGTCCCCGCTCCGCCGCACCCTCATCCCGCATTCAGATGACCTTATCCACTGAGCTGTCCACTTGCTGTGTTTGTTTGCTTTGCCCGTGGCGCCGGCCCGATCGATGATCAATGCGAACGACACGGGGGCCGTGCGCTCGGCGCGGGTCCGTATATCGATACGGTCGGACGGGTACCGTTCCGATCGGCCGACATTGACGACCTCCCGGAGGTAGCGTGACCCACCCCGAGCAGGTTCTGCGTTCTCCGAAGGAGCGGGAGACGGTGAACGGCGCCGTCCGCGCGCTGCGATCCGCGGCCCCGTCCGGCTGGGAGAGGCTCGACTTCGAGTTCCGCGCCACGGTCGGCATCGACAGCGCCTCCCTGGAGGTCGAGGGCCCGGACGGAGAGCGCCGCCAGGCCATGCCTCCGGGCCAGGCCGTGGGCAAGATGGACGAGCTCCGCCGCGTCATGTACCGCCGCGACAAGGGCGCCTGGTTCACCGCCCGCCTGCAGATCGAGCGCTCGGGGCACTTCAGCGCGGAGTTCGACTACGACGGCGAACCCGACTTCACCCCGCCCCTGACGCCCTCCGCCTACGCGCTGGACCTGGACCGCTTCCCCCGCACCGAGGAGAACATCCCGGACTGGCTCCGCGACAAGCTCAACGCACCGGACAGAGCAGGCGGTTGAGCCGGGCAGACTTGAGGGGTGCCCTCAACTCTTCCCGATGGTGATCCCGTACCGGCGGACGGTGCGCTGCCCGGCCGTTCTCGGAAGGGGCTCGGGACGCGCCCGTTCGCGTTCTACGTGCACGTGCCGTTCTGCGTGACGCGGTGCGGCTACTGCGACTTCAACACCTATACGGCGACGGAGCTGGGTCCGGGTGCCGAACGCGATTCCTACGCCGACACGGCCATTGCAGAGGTGCGGATGGCTCGGCGAGTGCTGGGCGATGCCGACCTGCCCGTCGAGACCGTCTTCGTGGGCGGCGGTACACCGACGCTGCTGCCCGCCGACCACCTGGGCCGCGTACTCGACGCGATCAGGAACGAGTTCGGGCTGGCGGAGAACGCCGAGGTGACCACGGAGGCCAACCCGGAGTCCGTGGACGAGGCGTACGTGGCCAGGTTGCGCGAGGTCGGCTTCACACGCATCTCATACGGCATGCAGAGCGCGCGCGAGCACGTCCTCGCCGTCCTGGAGCGCAGCCACACGCCGGGACGCATCCCGCAGGTGGTCGACTGGACGCGCAAGGCCGGGTTCGAGCACATCAACCTCGACCTCATCTACGGGGCGCCAGGGGAGACCGACGACGACTGGAGGGCGTCCCTGGAGGCCGCCCTGGCGACGAAACCCGATCACGTGTCGGCGTACGCGCTCATCGTCGAGGACGGCACACGGCTCGCCGCGCAGGTCAGGCGAGGGGAACTGACCGCCCCCGACGACGACGCCATGGCCGACCGCTACCTGATCGCGGACGCGCTGCTGGCCGAGCACGGCCTGCGCTGGTACGAGATCTCGAACTGGGCCACCGGCGCGGACGCCGCCTGCCGCCACAACATGCTGTATTGGACGGGCGCCGACTGGTGGGGCGTCGGACCGGGCGCGCACAGCCACGTCGGCGGAACCCGCTGGTGGAACGTCAAGCACCCCGCCGCCTACGCCGCCCGTCTCGCGGAGGGCACGACCCCCGCCCACGCCCGGGAGGTCCTGGACGACGAGGACCAGCGCATCGAGCGCATCATGCTGGAACTACGCCTGGCCCAGGGCTGCCCCACCGACCTCCTGGACGACAAGGCGGTCCGCCAGGCCATCGACGACGGCCTGATCCAGCCGGCCCCCTACGAACAGGGCCGCGCAGTACTGACGAGACGCGGCCGCCTCCTGGCCGACGCCGTAACCCACACCCTGACCTGATCCGAGGCAACGATCACCCGGTTGCTTTTCCAGCGGCACGCCCACCCAAATGATCGCCCACGGGTCGTGCGGCCGGAGCGAGTGCGGCGAGCGCAGGCCGCACGACCCGCGGCTCGTCACGGGGGTTCCAGAGGGTCGCCCCCCTGGGCAGACACTGTGACGAAGTCGATTAGTTCTTCCACCCGGCCTAGTAGGGCTGGTTCCAGGTCTGTGTAGGTGTTCACCTTGCTCAGGATGTGTTTCCAGGCGGCGCCGGTGTCGTCGCCCCACCCCAGTTCGGCGACGATGCCCTCTTTCCATGGGATGCCGCGGGGAATGCGGGGCCAGGCAGGGATGCCGACGGCCGCGGGCTTGACGGCTTCCCAGATGTCGATGAACGGGTGGCCGGTGATCAGCACGTGGGGTGAGGAGACCTGGGCGGCGATCCGGGACTCCTTGGAGCCGTCCACGAGGTGGTCGACGAGGACGCCGAGGCGGCGGTCCTCGTCCGGGCCGAACTCCTCGACGATGGCGGGCAGGTCGTCGACGCCTTCGAGGTACTCGACGACGACGCCTTCGACGCGGAGGTCGTGGCCCCAGATCTTCTCGACCAGCTCGGCGTCGTGGACGCCCTCCACGTAGATGCGGCTCTCCTTGGCGACCCGGGCGCGCAGGCCCTGGACGGCGATGGAGCCGGACGCGGACCGGGCCGGCCCGCGGGGCGCGGCGCTCGGCCGGACGAGGGTCACCGGCTTGCCGTCGATCAGGAAGCCGGCCTTCGCGAGCGGGAACACGCGCCGCTTGCCGAAGCGGTCCTCCAGGGTGACGCCGAACTTGTCGCAGGCGACGACCGCGCCGCAGAAGCCGCTGCCGGGGTCCTCCGCGACCAGGCCGGGCTCGGCCGGGACCTCGGGGATCTGCCCCTTGCGCGGCCTGCGCCAGTCGCCGGCCAGCACGTCGTTTCCGTAGTCCTTACTCCGCACGGGTCCGCACATTAACCCGGCGAAGCGCCCGTGCGGCGTCGTTCCTCGTCCTTCGGCGTGGCGGCCGCGTCCGGTACGGGTAGGATCGCGCGACCGTGCGGGGTGGGCACGGGCACTCCGGACCGGCCTTCCGGGTCGTACACTTGGCACTCGGGAGTATTGAGTGCCAGCAGCGCGGGTGCGGAGGCCCCGGGGCCGCCGCGTTGAGCGATCGGGGGCCCATGGCAGGGGATGAAGGAGGTGACACGGTGCTGGACGACCGGAAACTGGCGGTCCTGCGCGCCATCGTCGAGGACTACGTCTCCACCAACGAGCCCGTGGGCTCCAAGGCCCTGGTGGACCGGCACAACCTCGGCGTTTCCTCGGCCACGATCCGCAACGACATGGCGGTGCTCGAGGAGCAGGGGTACATCGCCCAGCCGCACACCAGTGCGGGGCGCGTCCCCACCGACAAGGGGTACCGGCTGTTCGTCGACCGGCTGTCCACGATCAAGCCGCTGTCGGTCGCCGAGCGCCGCGCGATCGAGACGTTCCTGACGGGCGCCTACGACCTCGACGACGTCGTCGGCCGGACGGTGCGGCTGCTCGCCCAGCTCACCCGGCAGGTCGCCGTGGTGCAGTACCCGTCGCTGACCCGCTCGTCGGTGCGGCACGTGGAACTGGTGCCGGTCGCGGAGGGCCGGCTGCTGCTCGTCCTGATCACCAACACGGGACGGGTGGAGCAGCGGGTCATCGAGACGAGCGGCAACGTCTCGGAGGAATCGATCGGGCACCTGCGGGCGTTGCTCAACACGTGTCTTGACGGGCTCGGACTCGGCGATGTGCCGACGGCGGTGGCCGACCTCCCCGAGAAGGTCGGTCCCGCGGACCGGCCGCTCGCTGCGGCGGTGCTGTCGGTGCTGCTGGAGACGCTCGTCGAGAAGCACGAGGAGAAGATCGTTTTCGCCGGCGCCGCCAACCTGGCCGCCGTCGACTTCTCGCAGAGCCTGAGGGAGGTTCTCGTGGCGCTCGAGGAGCAGGTCGTGCTGATGCGGTTGCTCGGCGAGACCGGCGATTCCTCTACAGTTACGGTGCGGATCGGCACCGAGAACCCCGACGAGGGGCTCCGATCGACCTCGGTCGTCGCCGCCGACTACGGCGTGGGCGACCTGACACTGGCCCGGCTTGGTGTGCTCGGGCCTACACGCATGGATTACCCCAGCACGATGGGAGCGGTACGGGCAGTGGCACGCTACGTGGGACAGATCCTGGCGGGGTCGTAAGGTGGCCAACGACTACTACGCGACCCTGGGCGTCCGCCGGGACGCCAGCCCCGACGAGGTCAAGAAGGCGTACCGCCGGCTCGCGCGGGAACTCCACCCGGACGTCAACCCGGACCCGGAGACCCAGGACAAGTTCAAAGAGATCACCCAGGCCTACGAGGTGCTCTCCGACCCGAAGAAGCGCGAGATGTACGACCTCGGCGCGGACCCGTTCGCGTCCGGGGGCGGGGCGGGCGCCGGCGGCTTCGGCGGCGCCGGGTTCCCGTTCAGCGACATCATGGACGCGTTCTTCGGCACGGCGACGTCCCGCGGCCCCCGGTCCCGGGCGCGGCGCGGCCGCAACGCGACGCTGCGGGTGGAGCTCGACCTGAGCGAGACGGCGTTCGGGACGACCCGCGAGCTGTCCATCGACACCGCGGTCGCCTGCACCAACTGCGAGGGGTCGGGCTGCGCGCCCGGCACCCACCCCGACACGTGCGACACGTGCCACGGGCGCGGCGAGGTGCAGCAGGTCCAGCGCTCGTTCCTCGGCCAGGTCATGACGGCCCGGCCGTGCCCCGCGTGCGGCGGGTTCGGCTCGGTGATCCGCAACCCGTGCACCGAGTGCTCGGGCGACGGCCGGGTCCGCACCCGGCGCACCGTCAAGGTCAAGATCCCGGCCGGGGTGGAGAACGGCATCCACATCCAGCTCGCCGGCGAGGGCGAGGTCGGCCCCGGCGGCGGACCGCCCGGCGACCTGTTCCTGGAGATCGTGGAGCGGCCGCACCCGATCTTCGAGCGGGAGGGCGACGACCTGCACTGCACGGTCGAGATCCCGATGACGGCGGCGGCGCTCGGCACCAGCGTCACCATCGAGACCCTGGACGCCGCCGAGAGCGTCGACATCAAGCCCGGCACGCAGTCGGGGCAGGTCATCACGCTCTACAACCGGGGCGTGCGGCACCTGAACGAGTCCGGCCGCGGCGACCTGATGATCCACGTGAACGTGGAGACGCCGAACCGGCTGGACGAGGAGCAGGAGGAGCTGCTGCGGCGGCTGGCCGCGCTGCGCGGCGAGGAGCGCCCGCCCGGCAAGTTCGCGCCGGGCCAGCGCGGCATGTTCTCCCGCCTCAAGGACGTCTTCAACCAGCACTGAAGGACAGCGGCGGCGGCCTATCGGGAGGGCCGCCGCGGCGAACCGGAGCAGGGCGGTACGGGACACCCATGAGCGAAGCCACCTCCCCCGGAGCGAGGGCGGGAGCGGGCGGATGAGCCCGCCGGTCTTCATCGCCGGGACGGACGCGCTGCGGCGCGGCACCGTCGTCCTCGACGGCGCCGAGGGGCGGCACGCCGCGACCGTGCGGCGGCTGAAGCCGGGGGAGCGCGTCGACCTGACCGACGGCGAGGGCCTGCTGGCCGAGTGCGTCGTCACCGGGACCGGCCGGACGTCCCTCACCCTGGACGTCCTGGCCCGGCACCGGCACCCGCAGCCGTCGCCCCGCATCGTGGTCGTCCAGGCGCTGCCGAAGGGCGACCGGGGCGAGCTGGCGGTCGAGACGATGACCGAGGTCGGCGTGGACGAGATCGTCCCGTGGGCGGCGGCGCGCTGCGTCACCCAGTGGCGGCCGGAACGCCGCGAGAAGGCCCTCGGCCGCTGGCGCGGCACCGCCCGCGAGGCCGGCAAGCAGGCCAGGCGGAGCCGCCTGCCCCTGGTCGCGGACCTCGCGTCCACCGCCGGCGCCGCTGAGCGGATCGCGGCCGCGTCCCTGGCGCTCGTCCTGCATGAGGAGGCCGACACGCCGCTCAGCGCCGTGGCGCCGCCCGCGGACGGCGAGATCGTCCTGGTGGTGGGCCCGGAGGGCGGCATCACCGCCGAGGAACTGGAGCGGTTCGCCGCGGCGGGCGGGCGCCCGGTGCGCCTCGGCCCCACCGTGCTGCGGACGTCGACGGCCGGAGTGGCGGCCGCCGCCGTCATGCTGGCAGCGGCCGGCCGCTGGTAGGAGCGCCTCCGGGGCGCGCCCTGCTCAGGGGGTGCCGGCCGCTCCGGCGGACCCGGCGCCCTGCCCGGCGCCCTGCGAGGTCTCGCTGGGCGGCGGCGAACTCGGCGCCTGGGTGGGCTGCTCCGGCTCGGGCGTCGTGGACGTCGGCGGGGTCGGCGTCGTGCTCGGCTGCTGCGACGGGCTGTCGCTGGGGCACGGCGCGGCCGCCGGAGCGTCCTCCTGCTTCGTGCCGGGCGACGCGGCGACCGTGGGCGTGCCGGGCGGCGGCTGGATGCTGCAGGACGACAGCCCCGGCGAGGAGCTGGAGCTCGGCGTCTCCGGGCTGCTCGGGGCGCCGGACGCGGAGCCGCCGGGCGTCACCGGGTCGGGGAACTGCGGTTCGCCGCCCGTCGCGGTGTGGCTGCCGGCGGCGTGGTCGTGCCCGTCGTCCGACGGGCCCTTGCTGCCCACGGACTGCTGGATGAGATCGATGGTCTGCGGCGCGGTGACGCCGAGCCCGGCGATCGCCACCGCGGCGGCGACGGCGAGCACGGGACGCGCCCAGCCGACGGTGAGCCGGTCGAACCCGAAGCCGCCGAGCCCGAACGTGCCGGGCCCGAAGCGCCCCAGCCCGAACCGGCGGCCGGATCCGTCGGCTATGCGGGCCCGGATGCGCTCCAGGCCGTCGCCCGCGGGGTTGACCGTGTCCGCCTCCGCGTGCAGGGCACGGCGGAGGATCTCGCCGTGCTCGTCGTGGGGGTCGGTGGTCATGAGAATTGCTCCAGGACGTTTCTCAGCGCGGTCATGCCGCGTGCCGTATGACTCTTCACGGCGCCGCGGGAGATGCCCATCGCGCCGGCGATCTCCGCTTCGGACAGGTCGGCGTAGTAGCGGAGGACGAGTGCCTCCCGCTGGCGGGCGGGCAGCCGGGACAGCGCGTCGATGACCGCCGACCGCTCCAGCTCCCCGATGGCCCCGGCCTCCGCGCTCGGCGCGTCCGGCAGGCCCTTCGGGGCGTACTTCTCGACGACGGCGCGGTGCCGGAGCACCGACCGCGACCGGTTCACCACCGACTGGCGCAGGTACGACAGGGCCTTGTCGGGGTCCCGGAGGCGCCGCCAGCCGCCGTGCATCGCCACGAACGCGTCCTGGACGACCTCTTCGGCCGTCCCCGCGTCCCGGACGAGCATGGCGGCGAGCCGCACCAGCGAACGGTAGTTGGCGCTGTAGAGCGCGGTCACCGCCTGATCGGCGTCCCAGGCGACGGCCACCGCCCCCGCCGTGCCCCTGGCCACGAGGGTCTCGGTCACGTCAGTTGGACGCGCGCCCTCGTCGGTGGGTTTACGAAAGGGCATGTCCTGGTTTGCCTCGGTCACCTGTCCGCCGCCTTTGCCGTTCACCGGCCGCTCATTCCTACGGTCGCTTCGGAACGGCGTGGATCAGGCGCGCCCCGCCGGATCCAGGCGTGCCGCAATGCCTTGCGAACCGGGGGGTACGCCCTGAGCTGACCACCATAACGAGTGGGCGGTGAGAATGCCGACCAGTACGCGAGGTCGATCGCCGAATCCCCGCCGCGGCGGTCCGCTGCGGGGCCGCCGGGGAGCCGCCGGGGAGCGGACCCGCGACGGGTCTCGATAGGATTCCGGGGCGGTCGCGTGCCGCCGGCGAGGGGAGAGGGATGACCGACTGCCTGTTCTGCAAGATCGTTTCCGGGGACGTGCCCGCGAAGGTCGTCCGGGAGTCGGCGGGCACGGTGGCGTTCCGCGACATCAACCCGCAGGCGCCCACGCACGTGCTGGTGATCCCGCGGGCGCACCACGCGACCGTCGGCGACCTCGCGGCCGCCGACGCCGAGCTGCTCGCCGAGATGGTGCGCGAGGCCCACCGGGTCGCGGTGGACGAGGGCATCGCCGACACCGGCTACCGGCTCGTGTTCAACACCGGCGCGCAGGCCGGCCAGACCGTGTTCCACGTGCACGGCCACGTCCTCGGCGGCCGCGGCATGAACTGGCCGCCCGGCTGACCTACAGCCCGGCCGTGCCGGGTGCCGGGCACCGCGGGAAAAACCATCCGCGTCGTGTCGGGGGCGGCCAGTACGATGGAACCGACACACCTGGACACCCGGAGCGGACAGAAGGCAGGTCTGAGAGGCCGCAAGGCCCGGCTGATGGTCGAATCAACTCACCCCAGGTCAGCACGCGAGGGGCGTGACGACCGCACAGGCTCGCAGTCCCAGATCAGGATCGTGGTGCCGGACGACCATTCGATGGTGAGCCTGCTGGGCTCCCGGGATGAGCTCCTCCACGTGATCGAGCAGGCGTTCGGCGAGGGCATCGACATCCACGTCCGCGGCAACGAGATCACCGTGACGGGCGCCGAGACGGAGACCGACCTCGTCTCGAAGCTCTTCACCGAGATGCTCGCCCTGCTGAAGGGCGGCACCCAGCTCACCCCCGACGCCGTCGAGCGCAGCCTGGCGATGCTGCGCGGCGAGGGCGACGCGCGTCCCGCCGAGGTCCTGACGCTGGACGTGCTGTCCAGCAGGGGCCGCACGATCCGCCCGAAGACGCTGAACCAGCGCCGCTACGTCGACGCGATCGACAAGCACACGATCGTGTTCGGGATCGGCCCGGCCGGTACCGGCAAGACGTACCTGGCGATGGCGAAGGCCGTCCGCGCGCTGCAGGACAAGCAGGTCAACCGGATCATCCTGACGCGGCCCGCCGTCGAGGCGGGGGAGCGGCTCGGGTTCCTGCCCGGGACGCTCTACGAGAAGATCGACCCGTACCTGCGGCCGCTCTACGACGCGCTGCACGACATGGTCGACCCCGACTCGATCCCGCGCCTGATGGCCGCCGGCACCATCGAGGTCGCCCCGCTGGCGTACATGCGCGGCCGGACGTTGAACGACTCGTTCATCATCCTGGACGAGGCGCAGAACACCTCGCCCGAGCAGATGAAGATGTTCCTGACCCGGCTCGGGTTCGGCTCGAAGGTCGTGGTGACCGGCGACGTCACCCAGGTCGACCTGCCGAACGGGCAGCAGAGCGGGCTGCGCGTCGTCCAGGACATCCTGGACGGCGTCGAGGACATCCACTTCTGCCGCCTCGACAGCCGCGACGTGGTGCGGCACAAGCTCGTCACCGACATCGTCGACGCCTACAACCGGCACGCCGAGAAGCAGGTGCCGGAGTTCAAGCGGGACGCCGCGGGCCGCGGCGGGTCCCGCAAGCGGGGGCGGTAGTGAGCATCGAGGTGCTGAACGAGTCGGGCGCCGAGGTCGATGAGAAGGCCATCGCCGACCTGTCCCGGCACGTTCTGGACGGCATGCGCGTCCACCCGCTGGCGGAGCTGTCGATCCTGCTGGTCGACGAGGCCGCGATGACCGAGCTGCACGAGAAGTGGATGGACGAGCCCGGCCCCACGGACGTCCTGTCGTTCCCCATGGACGAGCTGCGCCCCGGCCACATGACCGGCGGCGACGAGGACGAGGAGGCCGACCCCGGGCTGCTCGGCGACGTCGTCCTGTGCCCGGCGGTCGCCGAGAAGCAGGCGCGCAAGGCGGGCCACAGCACGGGGGACGAGCTCGAGCTGCTGTGCGCGCACGGCATCCTCCACCTGCTCGGCTACGACCACGCCGAGCCTGAGGAGCACCGGGAGATGTTCGGCCTGCAGGCCGGGCTGCTGACCTCCTGGCGGGAGAAACGCGGCGGCTGATGAGCACCTCGCAGGCGTGGCTGTCCGCTTTGGCGGTGGGCCTGGTCTTCATGGCCGGCCTGCTCGCGAGCACGGAGGCGGCGCTGGCCCGCGTGTCGCGCGTCACCGTGGAGGAGATCGTCCGGGAGGGGCGGCGCGGCGCGAAGCGGCTGGCCGAGGTCGTCGCCGACCCCGCCCGCTACGTCAACATGGTGCTGCTGCTGCGCATCGCGTGCGAGCTGGTCGCCACCGTGATCGTCGCTGACCTGTGCATCTCCTGGCTGGACGAGACCTGGCGCGCGTACGTGACCGCGGCCGCGGCGATGATCCTGGTCAGCTACGTCGTGATCGGCGTCGCGCCCCGGACGCTCGGCATCCAGCACGCGGACCGGATCGCGCTGGCCGGCGCCGCGGTGATCCACCCGGTGACCCGGGTGTTCGGGCCGCTGCCCCGGCTGCTGATCGCGCTCGGCAACGCCCTCACCCCGGGCAAGGGGTTCCGGGAGGGCCCGTTCGCGTCCGAGGCGGAGCTGCGCGACCTCGTCGACCTGGCCGAGCAGCGCAGCCTGATCGAGCCGGTCGAGCGGGAGATGATCCACTCGGTGTTCGAGCTGGGCGACACCCTCGTCCGCGAGGTGATGGTGCCGCGCACCGACATCGTGTTCGTGGAGCGGGGCAAGACGCTGCGGCAGGCGATGTCGCTGGCGCTGCGCAGCGGCTTCTCCCGCATCCCCGTCGTCGGCGAGAACGAGGACGACGTCGTCGGCATCGCCTACCTCAAGGACGTCGTCCGCCGCAGCCAGGAGCACCGCGAGGGCGAGTCGGTGGAGACGGTCGACTCGGTGATGCGGCCCGCGACCTACGTCCCCGACAGCAAGCCGATCGACGAGCTGCTGCGGGAGATGCAGGCGCGGCAGATCCACCTCGCTGTCGTCATCGACGAGTACGGCGGCACCGCCGGCCTGGTCACCATCGAGGACATCCTGGAGGAGATCGTCGGGGAGATCACCGACGAGTACGACCGGGAGACCCCGCCGGTGACCTGGCTCCCGGACGGCGCCGCGCGGGTCACCGCCCGCCTCCCCGTCGAGGACCTCGCCGAGCTGTTCGACGTGGAGATGGACACCGAGGAGGTCGAGACCGTCGGCGGGCTGCTCGCCCACGCGCTCGGCCGCGTCCCCATCGAGGGCTCCACGGCCGAGGTCGGCGCCCGCGACGACGGCGGCCCGGTCCTGTCCCTCAAGGCGGAGACGATCGCCGGGCGCCGCAACCGCGTCGGCACCGTGCTGGTGCGGCGCCTGGACGGCGGGACGGCGGCCGAGGCGGACGCCGGAAGCGCCGACCAGGCCCGCTGAGCGGAGCCGGCGGCCCCGGGCCGGTCAGAGCGTCGTCTTGAGGCTTCCGTCCGGCCCTGCCACGAGGACGGGGGCCTTGGCGCCCAGGTCGCGGACGGTGGTGAGGTCGGACGGGGCGGGGGCGTCGGCGGCCGTGACGACGGCGGCGGCCTCCAGGTCCCCGGCGCCGGAGGAGACGGCCATCGCGACCGCGACCTGGAGGGCCGAGAGCTTCAGGGAGGGCAGGTCCACGCTCGTCCCGGCGTAGGTGCGGCCCGTCTCGTCGCGGACGGCGGCGCCCTCCGGGGCGCCGCTGCGGGCCCGCGCCGCCCTGGCCAGGGTGATGATCTTCGCGTCCTCGGGGTTCAGCTCGCTCACGTCCCCCAGCGTACGGGTATCGCAAGCGGCACTTGCGGCCGTCCCGGCCACTCGCAAGTCACCGCCAAGCGGGCGGCAAGGGCCGCGAGTGATCCTCGGTGCGTACGGCAACGCTCATCTGGGGGAGAGAAGATGTCCCGTCTGCTTTACCGGCTCGGGAAGGCCGCCGCGCTGCGGCCCTGGCGGTTCATCACCGCCTGGCTGGCGATCGTCGCGGTGCTGGCGGGCCTAGCGGGCGTCGCGGGAGGCGCCCTGCACGACAACTACACGCTTGAGGGCACGGGGTCGCAGCAGGCAACCGACCTGCTGGAGGAGCGCTTCCCCGCGCTGTCGGGGGCGGACGCCAGGGTCGTGGTGCACGCGCGCTCCGGGACGGTCGACCAGGCGGCGCTGGCGGCGGCGACCGGGGAACTCCGCGAGATGCCGCACGTCAGCGTCGTGGACCCGCCGGTGCCGAGCCCGGACGGGTCGACCGCGCTGATGACCGTCCGGTACTCGGTGCCGGTCACGGATCTGGAGCCGGGGGAGACCCTCGACCTGCTGCGGACCGCCACGGACGGCCTCACGGACGCCGGTCACCAGGTCGAGTTCGGCGGCCAGGTGCCGGAGAACGTGACGGCGCCGAGCGGCGTCGCCGAGGCGATCGGTGTCGGGGCCGCGCTGGTGATCCTGCTGCTGGCGTTCGGCTCGGTCGTGGCGGCGGGACTGCCGCTGGTGGTGGCGCTGGCCGGCCTGGGCGCCGGGGTGTCGGGGATCACGCTGCTGGCCGCGGTCACCGACGTGGCGACGACGGCGCCGACGCTGGCGACCATGGTCGGGCTGGGCGTCGGCATCGACTACGCGCTGCTCGTCCTGACCCGGCACCGCGAGGGCATGGCGGAGGGGCTCACCGTCCCCGAGTCGGTGGCGCGGGCCAACGCGACCGCCGGCCAGTCGGTGATCTTCGCGGGGTGCACGGTGCTGCTGGCGCTGTGCGGGCTGGTGCTGTCGGGGATCCCGGTGTTCATGACGATGGGGTTCACGACCGGGCTGGTCGTCACGACGACGATGCTGAGCGCGGTCACGCTGCTCCCGGCCGTGCTGGGGCTGGCGGGGCGCCGGGTGCTGCGCCGCCGGGACCGGGCCGCCGGCGCGAAGATCGTCGTGGAGTCGCCGCGGATCCGGCGGTGGGCGGAGCACGTGGGGCGGCGCCCCTGGCCGTGGCTGCTGGCCGCGTCGGTGCTGATGCTGGCGCTGGCCGCGCCCGCGCTCGGGATGCGCACCTGGCCCAGCGACGCCAGCAGCGAGCCGGCGTCCAACACCGTCCGGCAGGCGTACGACCTGACCGCCGACGCCTACGGCCCCGGCGCCAACGGGCCGCTGGCCGTTGCCGTCGACCTCACGAAGGTGGAGCGGGAGGCCCTGCCCGGCCTGGGCGAGCGGCTGGCGGCCACGGACGGCGTCACGGACGTCGCGCAGCCCCGGCTGTCCGGCGGCGGCGACGCCGCGGTGATCATGGTGACGCCCGAGTACGGGCCGCAGGACGAGCGGGTGACCGGCCTCGTCGACCGGATCCGCGCCGACGTGCTGCCGCCCGGCTCGGAGATCACCGGGCTGACCGCCGCGTACGTGGACCTGTCCCGGACGCTGTCGGACCGGCTCTGGCCCGTGATCGGCGCCGTCGTCGCAACCTCGTTCCTCATGCTGATGATCGTCTTCAGGTCGGTGCTGGCCCCGCTGAAGGCCGCGGCGATGAACCTGCTGTCGATCGGCGCCGCGTACGGGGTGCTCACGGCCGTGTTCCAGTGGGGCTGGGGCGCCGAGCTGCTCGGCCTCCCGCACAGCGTCCCGGTGTCGAGCTTCATCCTCCTGCTGCTGTTCGCGGTGCTGTTCGGCGTCTCGATGGACTACGAGGTCTTCCTGCTGTCGCGGGTCAGGGAGGCGTGGCTGCGGAGCGGCGACGCGCGGGGCTCGGTGTCCACCGGCCTGGCCGCGACGGGCCGGGTGATCTCTAGCGCCGCGATGATCATGGTGGCGGTGTTCCTCGGGTTCGCCGCCGACCCCGGGCTGGTCGTCAAGCAGATGGGCGTCGGCCTCGCGGTCGCCGTGGCGCTCGACGCGACGGTCGTCCGGCTGGTGCTGGTGCCCGCGACCATGTCGCTGCTCGGGCGGGCGAACTGGTGGCTGCCGCGGCCGCTCGCCCGGATCCTGCCGGACATCGACGTGCACGGCGGATCCGCGCCCCCGGCGGTGCCCGAACGGGAGCCCGAACCCAGCCGCGCGTGACGGCGTGACGGCGGGGGGAGTGGCCGCGATGGGCGGGCATGTCCCGGTTAGGCTGAACGGGACATGCCGCCTGTCGTACGCGTTCTCGGGGCCTTCGCCGCCGAGGTTGCGGGAGAGCCCGCCGACCTCGGCGGGCCCCGGCAGCGTTCCGTCCTCGCGCGGCTCGTGACCGCGCGGGGCCGGATGGTGACCGCCGACCGGCTCGTCGAGGACCTGTGGGCGGGGACGGCGCCGTCCCGCGCCGCCGCCGGGCTCCAGTCGTTCGTCTCCCACCTGCGCCGGGCCCTGGAACCGGACCGGCCGCCACGCACGCCGGCGACGGTCCTGGTCACCGAGCCGCCGGGGTACGCGCTCCGGCTGCCGGACGCGAGCGTCGACGCCTGGCGGTTCGACACCCTGATCAACGAGGCCGCCGAACTGCTGGACGCGGACCCGGCGGCGGCCCGCCGCCGTGCCGAGGCGGCGCTCGCCGAGTGGCGCGGCCCCGCGTACGCCGAGTTCGCCGACCTGCCGTGGGCCGCCGCCGAGGCCGCCCGCCTGGACGAGCGCCGCCGCCTCGCCGTGGAGCGCCGCGCCGAGGCGATGCTGCGGCTCGCGTCCGCGGCGGAGGCCGTCCCCGACCTGGAGGCCCACGCCGCCGCCGACCCGCTGCGGGAGGAGGCGTGGCGGCTGCTGGCCCTGGCCCTCTACCGCGCGGGACGGCAGGGGGACGCGCTCGCCGCGCTCCGCCGCGCCCGTACGACCCTCACCGAGGAACTCGGCGTCGATCCCGGCCCGGCACTGCGCCGCCTTGAGACCGGCATCCTGACCCAGTCGCTCGACCCGGGACCGCCCGCCCGGGGCAGGGCGGTGCTTAGCGAAGCGCGGCCCGTCCTGCGGCCGGTGCCCGGCCCCGAGCGGGAGGCGCCCGCCTTCGTCGGACGCGTCGCGGAGCTGGCCCGGCTGGACGACGCGGCCCGGGACGCCGCCGCCGGGCGGGGCGGTACCGTCCTCGTCGCCGGGGACGCGGGCATGGGCAAGACCGCGCTCGCCGAGCGGTTCGCCCGGGACCTGGCCGGGCGCGGCTGGACCTGCGCGTGGGGCCGGGCGCAGGAGACCGGGGGCGCCCCCGCCGCCTGGCCCTGGGCCGAGCTGCTGCGCGAGCTCGCCACCGCCGTGCCGCCCGGCGCCGGCCTGGCCGCGCGCCTGGGGCCGCTGCTGGGCGACGCCTTCACCGCGGGCGGGGACGCCGACGTCAGCACGGGCAGGTTCCGGCTGCACCTGGCTGTCGGCGACTACCTCGCCGGGGTCGCGGAGACGGCGCCGCTCCTGCTCGTCCTCGACGACCTGCACTGGGCGGACGAGGAGACCCTCGCGCTGCTCGTCCGGCTCGCCGGGCGGCTGCGGGACCGCCCCGTCCTGCTGCTGACGACCTTCCGGCAGACCGAGGTCGGGGGCGGGCTGGCGACCGCGCTCGCCCACCTCGCCCGGCACGAGCCGCTGCGGATCGAACTCGGCGGCCTGTCGGCGGACGAGGTCGCCGCCCTCGTCCGGGGCGCCGGCGCCACCGAGCTCGGCGACGCGGAGCTGTCCGCCATCGCCGAGCGGACCGGCGGCAACCCGTTCTTCACCCGGGAGACGGCCCGCCTCATCGACGCCGAGGGCCTGCCCGCCGCGACCCGCCGGGTGCCCGCCGGAGTCGGCGACGTGCTGCGCCGCCGCATCGCCCGGCTCCCGGGGCCCGTGCAGACCGTCCTGCGCGACGCGGCGGTCGTCGGCCGGGACGCCGGCCTGGACGTGCTGACCGACCTGGCCGGCGACGAGGAGACCGTGATCGACGCCGTCGAGGCCGGGCTGCACAGCGGCCTGGTCACCGAGCCGGCCCCCGGCCGGATGCGGTTCGCGCACGCGCTGGTCCGCGACACCCTCTACGACGGGATCTCCCGGGCCCGCCGCACCCGGCTGCACGGCCGCGTCGCCGCGGCGCTCGAACGGCACGCCCCCGGCGAGGTCGCCGCGATCGCCCACCACTACCTCGAAGCGGGCACGGACCCCGACCGGGCCGTCCGGTACGCGCGCCGCGCCGCGCGGGCCGCCGAGGCCCGCTTCGCGCACGGCACCGCCGCCGACCTGTGGGTCCGCGCCGTCGAGACCCTCCGCGGGCAGGGCCCCGGGGCGGCCCGCGACCGGCTGGCGGCGGAGGTCGCCGCGATCAGGGCGACCGCGCTCGCCGGGAACGTCGTCGACGCCCGGGACCGGCGGCTGGCCGCCATCGCCGACGCCCGCGCCTCCGGCGACGTCCGGCTGCTCGCCCGGATCATCGCGAGCTTCGACGTCCCCACGCTGTGGACGAGCCGCGAGTACGGAACCCTCGACCACGCCGTCGTGGAGGCCGCCGAGGAGGCGCTCGCCCGGCTCCCCGGCGAGGAGCGCGAACTGCGCGTCCGGCTGCTGACCACGCTGGCGATCGAGCTGGAGGGCGAGCCGCACGACCGGGGGGTCACCGCGTCCGTCGAGGCGGTCCGCACCGCCCGCGCCCTCGGCGTCCCGGAGCTGCTCGCCGTCGCGCTGAACGGCGCCTACGTCAACAGCTACCGGACCGCGGACGGGCTGGCCCGGCGGTACCGGCTCGCCTCCGAGCTGCTCGACCTCGCGACCCGGCACGACCTCGGCACCTACCTCGTCCTCGCGCACCTGCAGCTCCAGCAGGCGGCGATCTCCGCCCTCGACCCGCCCACCGCGCAGCGGCACCTGGAGGAGGGGCGGCGGCTCGCCGACCAGTACGGGCTGCCGCTGCTCGCCGAGATCGGCGGCTGGTACGCCGGGCTGACGCACGCCTTCACCGCCACGTTCGAGGAGGCGGAACGCACGTACGAGCGGCTGTCCGACGCCATCGGCCGGACGAGGATCTGGGCGAGCGAGCAGGCCGTGGGGGTCCTCGGCGTCTTCTGCCTGCGGCTCGTCCAGGGCAGGGCCGCGGAGATGCTGGACGGCTCCGCCTGGCTCCACCGCCAGTGGGCCCACGTCGGGGCCACCGCCGACCTGCACGCGCTCGCGCTGATCGCCGCCGGCCGCACCGCGGAGGCCGAGCGGATCGTCGCCGGGGCCGGCCCCGTCCGCCTCGACTACTTCTTCGACCTCACCATGCCGATGCGGTCGCTGCGCGCGATCGCGCTCGGCGACCGCGGCCTCGCCGAGGAGTGCTACGCGGCGCTGCTGCCGTTCGCGGAGCAGTTCACCGGCGGCGCGACCGCCATCGGGACCCTCGGCCCCGTGTCGCAGATACTGGGCGATCTCGCGAAGTTCCTCGGCCGCCCGGCCGACACCGCCGCCGCCCACTACCGGAAGGCGGCCGAGGTGGCGGCCCGCCTGGGCGCCTCATTGTGGACGGAAAGGGCCGACACGGCGATGACCGCCCTGGGCACCCCCGCCGCCTAGAACGCCGGCCGGGCACGGCGCGGGCCGTTCCTGCCCGGAACATGGGCGACAATTGAGCGGTGACAATGATGGGCAATGGCGTGAGCGAGGGGTATCGGGCCGGGTTCGCCTGTTTCATCGGGCGGCCCAACGTCGGCAAGTCGACCCTGATGAACGCCCTGGTCGGGACCAAGGTGGCGATCACCAGCAGCCGGCCGCAGACGACGCGCCGCGCGATCCGGGGGATCGTGCACCGGCCCGACGCGCAGCTGGTCGTCGTCGACACCCCGGGCCTGCACAAGCCCCGGACGCTGCTGGGCGAGCGGCTCGACAGCCTGGTCCGGTCCACGCTCACCGAGGTGGACGTCATCGGCTTCTGCGTGCCGGCCGACCAGCCCGTCGGGCCCGGAGACCGGTACATCGCCCGCGAGCTGGCGGGCGTGAAGAAGACCCCCGTCGTCGCGATCGTGACCAAGGCCGACCTCGCGCCGCCGGAGCGGGTGGCCGAGCAGCTCCTCGCGGTCGGCGAGCTGGGCGAGTTCGCCGACATCGTGCCGTGCTCGGCCGAGACCGGCTTCCAGGTCGGCCTCGTCGGCGACCTGCTGATCTCGCACCTGCCGGACGGCATGCCGCTCTACCCGGAGGGCGACCTCACCGACGAGCCCGAGCAGCTCCTCGTGGCCGAACTGATCCGCGAGGCGGCCCTGGAGGGCGTCCGGGACGAGCTGCCCCACTCCATCGCCGTGGTCGTGGACGAGATGGGCCCCCGCGAGGGCCGCGACGACCTCGTCGACATCTACGCGCACCTGTTCGTCGAGCGCCCGAGCCAGAAGGGCATCATCATCGGGCACAAGGGGGCGCGGCTCCGCGAGGTGGGCGCGGCGGCGCGGCGGCAGATCGAGGCGCTGCTCGGCAGCAAGGTCTTCCTCGACCTGCGCGTCAGCGTCCTGAAGGACTGGCAGCGCGACCCCAAGCAGCTGCGCCGCCTCGGGTTCTACGACTGATCCTTCTTCGGCTCCCCGGGCTCGCCCGGCGGCTCGTCCCCGGCCGGGCGCCCCCACGCCCGGTCCTCCCGGGGCCAGACGGCGTCCGGGTCGGCCGGGTTGTACTGCTGCTCCGGGTACTGCTGGTCCGGGTACTGCTCTGGGTACTGCTGGTCGGGGTACGGCTGCTCCTGCTGCGCCCCGTACCGGCCCTGCCGCCCCTTGGACATCCGGTCGGCGATGGTGCGGGCGAGGCTGAACCCGGCCACCAGCAGTGACGTGAGGACGGCCAGGTACCAGCCGTACCGGATGCTGATCTGGTAGCCGAAGTCCAGGCCGGTCTGCGGAAGGTTGTCCCGGACGTCGCCGAGCCGCACGACGAAGATGCCGCAGACGAGCAGCGCGAGCATGCCGGGGATCGCGGCGAGCGACCCGATCCGCGCGTCCCGCCCGATCAGGTCCCAGGCGGCGAGCGCGATCGCGGCCACGGCCAGCACCGGGACGGCGACGACCAGGGTGTCGGCGTCGATGCCCGCCAGGCTGCCGAGGTCGCGGCCGATCGGCCGCCCGAACAGCTCCACGATGATCTGCGCGTGGGCCCACGGCAGGAACGCCGACACCAGCAGGACCGCCGCGGCGGCGATCGTGGCGACGATCCAGGCGGTGCCGCGCCGGCTCCCGGACGCCGGGGCGGCGGGTGCGGGAGCGGGTTCCCACATGCCCTCCGGAGGTGGCGGATAGCCGTCCACGGGCGGCAGGAAGGACGGGCGCGACCGCTGGCGGCCCGCCTCGGAACCCAGGTCACCGGTCATGGACCCAGCGTAAATGCACGAACGGCATTGCCTGGTACGACCACGTCGGGTCGTGCGGCTCGGTAGTTTGGAACGGAGTCCGTTATGGGAGGAGATCCCCGGTGTTGCTCGTTTTCGGCCTTACGGCGGTGTCCCGCACCGTCGGCGAGGGGACGTTCCATTGCCCGCAGTGCGGGGGCGACCGTGCCTTCCGGAGGCGCGCCGGGCGTCGCTGCTTCTCGATCTTCTTCGTCCCGCTGGTGCCGCTGTGGCGGCTCCGGGAGGCCGTGGAGTGCCGGACGTGCCGGGGCCGCTTCCCGGTCGCGGCGCTGCGGACGCCGACCGCGCGGCAGATGGCCGAGACCCTCGCCGCGGGAATGCGCGCCGCCGCGGCACTGGTGCTCCGCGCCGGCGACCCCGCCGACCCCGCGGCCCGCGCCCGCGCCGCCGCGGTCGTGACCGGCTACGGCGAGCCCGGCTACGACGAGGCCGCCGTCAACGCCGACCTCGCGGAGCGGCGCACCTTCCTGGAGAAGGAGGTCGTCCGCGCCGGCGCCCAGCTCGCCGTGGAGGCCAAGGAGTGGTTCCTCGCGCAGGCCGTCCGGATCGGGCTGGCGGACGGCCCGCTCGGCGAGGGGGAGCGCCGGGAGCTGCACGCGATCGCCGACCTGCTCGGCATGTCCCCGGCCTACGCGCTCGGCGTGATCGTGACGACCGAAGGGGCGTCGCGCTGACATGACCCCCGTCATCGGCACGGGGCCCGCCGTGCGGCCGGGCGGCGCCGAGCGGGGCGTCGGCGGGCGGGCGCTGGTCCGCGCGCCCGGACCGCGGCTGGCCGAGGGGATCGTCACCCACGCCGCCCGCCGTCCCGTGGACGTGGCGCTCGCCGCCCGCCAGCACGAGGCGTACGTCGCGGCGCTGCGGTCGGCCGGCCGGCGGGTGCGGGCGGTCGCCCCCGCCGACGACCATCCCGACGCCGTGTTCGTCGAGGACGCGCTGGTCGTCTGCGGCGACGTCGCCGTCCTCGGCCGGTCGGGGGAGGAGCGCCGCCGCGGCGAGCTCGCCGGCGCGGAGCTGGCCGCGCGGGAGCTCGGCCTGCGGATCGAGCGGATCGAGGCGCCGGGCACCCTCGACGGCGGCGACGTGCTGCAGGCCGGCGACACCGTCTACGTGGGGCGCGGCACCCGGACCAACGAGGAGGGCATCTGCCAGCTCGCGAGGTTCGTGGGCGGGCGGCGGGTCGTCCCCGTGGACATCAACGGCTGCCTGCACCTGAAGTCCGCGATGACCGCGCTGCCGGACGGCGGCCTGATCGGCGTCCCCGAGATGGTGGACACCTCGGTGCTGCCGTGCCTGCGGGTGCCCCGCGAACCGACCGGCGCCCAGGTCGTCGTGCTCGGGCCGGGCCACGTCCTGATGGCGTCGTCCGCGCCGCGCACCGCCGCCCGGCTCGCCGCCGACGGGCTGCGCGTCACGAGCGTGGACATCAGTGAGTTCGAGGCCCTCGACGGCTGCGTGACCTGCCTCTCCGTGCTCGTCCCCTGACGCGCCCGGGGAATGCCGCGCGGCGCGGGCACCGTTCCCCATGAGACAGCAGGGGTCCTCGTTGTCTCAGTATGCGGACGCCGGTTTCCGTAAGGCGGATGGTGTCTGTTACGTTGGCGGACGTGTTCCGTGAGCTGCTCCTCCTTAGCGGCCGCAGCGGGGGCCTGTAATCAGGCCGGCTCCCTCGCTGCGGGACTGCGACGTGCCGTCGGCCGCGAGGTTCGAGCAGAAAGTTCTCATCGGATGTTTCCGCCACAGCAGCCCTCCGGTATGCCCTTCGAGCGCTACCGCCCCTTCGCCCCGGTCAAGCTGACCGACCGCACCTGGCCGAACGCCGTCATCACCGAGGCGCCGCGCTGGTGCGCCGTCGACCTGCGGGACGGCAACCAGGCCCTGATCGACCCGATGGACGCCGACCGCAAGCTGCGCATGTTCGAGCTGCTGGTACGGATGGGCTACAAGGAGATCGAGGTCGGCTTCCCGGCGGCCAGCCAGACCGACTACGACTTCGTCCGGCAGATCATCGAGGAGGACCGCGTCCCCGACGACGTGGTCGTCCAGGTGCTGACGCAGGCCCGTCCCGAGCTCATCGAGCGGACCTTCGAGTCGGTGCGCGGCGCCAAGCGGGCGATCGTCCACCTGTACAACTCGACCAGCACGCTGCAGCGCCGCGTCGTGTTCGAGCAGGACCGCGACGGCATCACCGCGATCGCCGTCGAGGGCGCCAAGCTGTGCGCCAAGCTCGCCGAGGACATGGGCGACACCGAGATCTCCTTCCAGTACTCGCCGGAGTCGTTCACCGGCACCGAGCTGGAGTACGCCGTCGAGGTCTGCAACGCCGTCAACGACGTGTGGAAGCCCACCCCGGACAAGAAGGTCATCGTCAACCTGCCGGCGACGGTCGAGATGGCCACGCCGAACGTGTACGCCGACCAGATCGAGTGGATGAACCGGAACCTCGCCTACCGGGACTCCGTCATCCTGTCGCTGCACCCGCACAACGACCGCGGCACCGCCGTGGCCGCCGCCGAGCTGGGCTACCTGGCGGGCGCCGACCGCATCGAGGGCTGCCTGTTCGGCAACGGCGAGCGCACCGGCAATGTCTGCCTGGTCACGCTGGGCCTGAACCTGTTCACCCAGGGCGTCGACCCGCAGATCGACTTCTCCGGCATCGACGAGATCCGCCGGACGGTCGAGTACTGCAACCAGCTGCCCGTCCACGAGCGGCACCCCTACGGCGGCGACCTGGTGTACACCGCGTTCTCCGGGTCGCACCAGGACGCCATCAACAAGGGCTTCGTCCACCTGCGGCGGGACGCCGAGGCGGCCGGGGCGACGGTCGACGACCACCCCTGGGAGGTCCCGTACCTGCCGATCGACCCGCACGACGTCGGCCGCACCTACGAGGCCGTCATCCGGGTCAACAGCCAGTCCGGCAAGGGCGGCGTCGCCTACATCATGAAGACCGAGCACTCCCTGGAGCTGCCGCGCCGGCTGCAGATCGAGTTCTCCCGCGTCGTCCAGGAGCACACCGACACCGAGGGCGGCGAGGTCACCGCCGAGCGCATGTGGGAGATCTTCCAGAGCGAGTTCCTCACCGGCGGCCCCCGCGTCGGGCTGCTGGCGCACCGCACGACGTCCCGGGTGGACGAGAAGGACGCGATCAGCTGCGACGTCCGCATCGACGGCGAGATCCGCGAGATCGAGGGGGTCGGCAACGGCCCCGTCTCGGCGTTCGAGGACGCCCTCGCGACCGTCGGCGTCGACGTCCGCGTCCTGGACTACGCCGAGCACGCGATGAGCGCCGGCGGCGACGCGCGCGCCGCCGCCTACGTCGAGTGCGACGTGCGGTTCGGTGACGGGAGCGGCACGTCGGTGTGGGGCGTGGGCATCGACGGGAACATCGTCACCGCGTCCCTCAAGGCGATGCTGTCCGCGGTGAACCGGGTGGCCCGCCCGCAGGCGAAGTAGCCGGTGTGACGGGCGCCCGGCGGCACCAGCGCCGGGCGCCCGGGACGGCTCGGCCGGGCACGGCCCGCGGCGAGGCGGCCGGACGGGTCACGCGCGCCCGAGGACGTGGTGGACGAGTTCGCGGAGCGCCCCCCGCAGCTGGGCCTCACCGACCGTGGTCCGGTCGCCGTCTATGTCGATTTCGTACAGGAACTGGTCGGGGATTCGGCCCGGGGGCGGGACCGCGGTCAGGTCGACGCGGCCGACGAGCCTCGTCAGCATGGGGTCGCTGGCGCTGTCGGACTCGGCGCGGCGCTCGATCCCCGCGAATCCTCCGCTGCGGACGACTGTCACTCTCACTGCGCTATCCGTTCGCCTCCATGTGGACACCTGCTCCCGGCCGGATCTCCGGCGTCGTCGGGTGTGCGTTCGGCGCGGGCCGCGGAACGATGGGGCATCTCATGCCCCAACGCTGCCAGCTCCGGATGGTTCAAGCCATAACTTCCGGCGGGACGAGACGGCCGAATCTGGTCACGGTATGTAATTGTTATCCAGCACAGTGCTATGGTCCGGGCGGACTTGTGAAGATCCGGGGGAGATGACCCGGCCGCCCGCCGGGGCATCCGGTGCCGTGCGTCAGAATGAACGGGTGACCCTCTACCGCGACGAAGGCATCGTCCTGCGCACCCAGAAGCTGGGCGAGGCCGACCGCATCGTGACGGTGCTGACCCGGCGCACCGGCCGGATCCGCGCCGCGGCGAAGGGGGTCCGCAAGACGAAGTCCCGCTTCGGGGCGCGGCTGGAGCCGTTCACCCACGTGGACCTCCAGCTGTACGAGCGGCGCTCCCTCGACCTGATCACCCAGGCCGAGACGCTGCGCCCGTACGGGGAGGCCCTGGTCACCGACTACCCCCGCTACACCGCGGGGACGGCGATGCTGGAGACCGCGGAGAAGCTCACGTCCGAGGAGGGCGAGCCCGCGCTGCGGCAGTTCCTGCTCCTGGTCGGCGGGCTGCGCACGCTCGCCGAGCGCGCGCACGACCCGCGGCTCGTCCTGGACGCCTTCCTGCTGCGCTCGCTGTCGGTCGCCGGGTGGGCCCCCGCCCTCGACGAGTGCTGCCGCTGCGGCGTCCGCGGCGGCCTGCGCGGGTTCGCCATCGCCGCGGGCGGCGCGGTCTGCGCGAACTGCCGCCGGCCCGGCGCCGCGACCCCGGCGCCGCCGACGTTCGCGCTGATGCTGGCGCTGCTGCGCGGCGACTGGGAGTACGCCGACGCCAGCGAGCAGCGCCACCGGATGGAGACCAGCGGCCTGGTCGCCGCCTACCTCCAGTGGCATCTGGAGCACGGGATCCGGTCCCTCCGCCATGTGGAGCGCGACACCGGGCCCGCCGACGAGGCCGCACCCGCCAGGGAAGCGCCGGCCGACGACACCGACATCCCCAGGGAGAGAGTTTGAGCAGGGCCGTTTCGCCGCCGGAGCCGCATCGGGACGGCGCCGTCCCGCCCCCGATCCCCGCGGACCTGGTGCCGCGGCACGTCGCCATCGTGATGGACGGCAACGGCCGCTGGGCCAAGGAGCGCGGCCTCCCGCGCACCGAGGGGCACACCCGCGGCGAGGACTCCCTCTTCGACGTCATCATGGGCGCGATCGAGCTCGGCATCCCGTACCTGTCGGCGTACGCCTTCTCCACCGAGAACTGGAAGCGCTCCCCGGACGAGGTGCGCTTCCTCATGGGCTTCAACCGGGACGTGATCCGCCGCCGCCGCGACCAGCTCCACTCGATGGGCGTCCGGGTCCGCTGGGCGGGCCGGCGGCCGCGGCTGTGGCGCAGCGTCATCAGCGAGCTGGAGACGGCCGAGGAGATGACGCGCGGCAACGACGTCCTCACCCTGCAGTTCTGCGTGAACTACGGCGGGCGCGCGGAGATCGCGGACGCGGCGGCCGCGATCGCCCGGGACGTCCGCGCCGGCCGGCTCAACCCCGACAAGATCACCGAGAAGGTCTTCGCCCGCTACCTGGACGAACCCGGCATCCCGGATGTGGACCTGTTCCTGCGCTCGTCCGGGGAGCAGCGCACCTCCAACTTCCTGCTGTGGCAGTCGGCGTACGCGGAGATGGTGTTCCTCGACACCCTCTGGCCCGACTTCGACCGCCGCCACCTCTGGCACGCCTGCGAGATCTACGCGTCCAGGGACCGCCGCTACGGCGGCGCCGTGCCCAATGCGGTTTTCGGCGTTCAGACGCCTGGGAGCGCCTGAACGCCGAAAGCGGGCGTCGTTCTCGTCAGACGAGGGCGGCGTCCAGGGTGATCTTGGTGCCGGTCAGGGCCTTGCTGACGGGGCAGCCGGTCTTGGCGTCCTGGGCGGCCTTCTCGAAGTCGGCCGCGGAGAGGCCGGGGACGCTGGCCCGGACGGTCAGGTGGATGCCGGTGATGCCCTCGCCCGGCTGGAACGTGACCTCGGCCTTGGTGTCCACCTTCTCCGGCGGCGTGCCCGCGCCGGCGAGGCCGTGCGAGAGCGCCATCGAGTAGCAGGTGGAGTGCGCCGCGGCGATGAGCTCCTCGGGGCTCGTCTTGCCGTTCGGCTCCTCGGAGCGCGCCGGCCAGGTCACGTCGTAGGTGCCGAGCTTCGAGGAGTCCAGGGAGACGGTCCCCCGGCCGCTGGTGAGCGGCCCTTCCCAGTGCGCGTTAGCGGTTCGTGTCGTAGCCATGCCCCGATCCTCCCATGTCCCGGCCCGGGCGGATCATGAACCCGCAGGTAGCGTCAGCGGGCCTTCCTGGTGCACTCCGCGCAGGTGCCGAACACCTCGACGGTGTGCGTTATGTCGCTGAAGCCGTGCTCGGCGGCGATCGCGTCCGCCCAGCGCTCCACGGCCGGGCCCTCGACCTCGACCGTCCGCCCGCACTGGCGGCACACCAGGTGGTGGTGGTGCTGCTCGGTGCGGCAGGCCCGGTAGACGGCCTCGCCCTCGTCCGTGCGCAGGACGTCGACCTCACCGGCGTCGGTGAGCGCCTGCAGCGCCCGGTACACCGTGGTGAGGCCGATCTTGGAACCGTCGGCGCGCAGGTCGGCGTAGATGTCCTGCGCGCTGCGGAACCCCTCGGAACCGGCGAGCACCTGCCGCACCGCGTTACGGCGGGCCGTCGTCATCCCCCTAGCACCTCCGCCTCGGCGTCCACGCGCGTGTCGGCGCCCTGGCCGGCCGCGGCGGGGGCGGTGGCCCCGGCCGGGACGGCCCGCGCACGCCTGCGGCGCATCGCCGAGCCCCCGGCGACCGCGACCGCGAACAGCGCGAGCGCCAGCAGCACGATCGATGGGCCCGGGGGCAGATCGTACTGAAAGGAGCCCGCCAGGCCCGACACGGCCGACAGTACACCGGCCGCCATGGCCACCAGCATGGTCCCCCGAAATCCGCGGGCGAGCTGCTGCGCCGCCGCCACCGGGACGATCATCAGCGCGCTGACGAGGAGCAGCCCGATCGCGCGCATGGAGATCACGACGGTGACCGCGGCGGTCGCGGCGATCAGCACGCTGAGGAAGCGGACGGGCAGCCCGGACGCGCGCGCCAGCTCCTCGTCCTGGCACAGCAGGAACATCTCGCGGCCGAAGACCGCGACGATCGCGAGCACCGCGGCGGCCAGGCCCGCGACCAGGTACAGGTCGGTGACGGTCACGCTGGTGATCGAGCCGAACAGGTACGCGTGCAGGGCCGTCCCGCTGCCGCCGCCCGCGCTGGTGAGGATGACACCGCCCGCGAGGCCGCCGTAGAACAGCAGCGCCAGCGCGACGTCCGCGCCGCTGCGGCTCCGGGCGCGCAGGATCTCGATCGCGGCGGCGCCGAGCACCGCCACGACCAGCGCGCCGAGCACGGGGGAGGTGCTGGTGAGCAGGCCGAGCCCGATGCCGGTCAGCGCGATGTGCCCGATGCCGTCGCCGAGCAGCGACAGCCTGCGCTGGACGAGGAACGTGCCCACGGCGGGCGCGGCCAGGCCGATGAGCACCGCCATCACCAGGCCGACCCGCATGAAGGGGTACTGCAGCATCTCGCTCATGCGGGCCTTCCCGTCGCTGTCGTCTCGTGCGCGTCGCCGGCCCGGGTCTCCCGGACGACGCGGCCCTGGCCCAGCTCGATCGTGCGGGTGAGGAGCGGCTCCATCGGGCCGAGCTCGTGCGCCACCAGGACGACCGTGCGGCCGCCGCGGGTGAGCTCGTGCAGGGCCGACGCGAGCGCCGCCTGGTTGCGGGTGTCCACGCCCGCGGTGGGCTCGTCCATCACGAACACGTCGGGTTCGCCGGCGAGGGCGCGGGCGATCAGCACGCGCCGCTGCTCGCCGCCCGACAGCAGGTGGGCCGAGTCGCGGGCGCGGTCGGCGAGGCCCACCGCCTTCAGGGCGCGGTCCACGGCGTCCCGCTCGGCCGCCCGGTCGCCGAGCAGGGCGGGCAGCCACCGGGACCGCCGCGCCACCCGCCCGGACGCCACGACCTCCCGGACGGTCGCCGGGACGCCGCCGCCCGCCGGCAGCCGCTGCGGGACGTACCCGATCCGCTGCCAGCCGCGGAACCGCGCGGGCGGCTCGCCGTAGATCTCGGTGCGGCCGGCCGCCAGCGGGACGAGCCCGAGCAGCGCCTTGACCAGCGTGGACTTTCCCGAGCCGTTCGGGCCGAGGACGGCGAGCACGTCGCCGGCGTCGACCCGCAGGTCGATGCCGCCGAGGACCTCGCGGCCGTCGCGGCGGACGAGCGCCCCGGTCATCTCGAACGGCGGTGCGTGCCGCGGATCCGTCATGTGCACTCCAGCGCGGGACGCAGCGTCCCCAGGTTCCGCTGCATGATCGTCAGGTAGTCGTCGGACGAGCCGTCCTCGATGCCCTCGATGGGGTCGAGCACGGCGGTGCGCACGCCCGCCGCGCGCGCCAGGGACTCGGCGACCTTCGGGCTGACCAGCGTCTCGGTGAAGATCGTGGTGGCGCCGGTCGCGGACACCCGCCGGGTCAGGTCGGCCAGCCTCCGCGGGGTGGGCTCGGCGCCCGGGTCGACGCCGGCGACGGGGGTCTGCCGCAGCCCGTAGCGGTCGGCGAGGTAGCCGAACGCGGCGTGCGCGGTGATGATCTCCCGCCGCTTGCAGGTCGCCAGGCCCGCCCGGAACCCGCGGTCCAGCGCGGCCAGTTCGGCGGCGGTGGCGGCGGCGCGCTCCCGGTAGCGCGACGCGTGCGCGGGGTCGGTGTCGGCCAGCCGGTCGCCGAGCACGGTCGCGACCGTCGCCATGCGGGTCGGGTCGAGCCAGATGTGCGGGTCGTGGTCCGACTCCTCGTGGCGGACGCCGTCGTGCGCCTCCGCGTCGTCGGTCTCGTCCGGCGGCGGCAGCGTCTCGACCACGGTCGCGGCGTCCAGGGAGTTCTCCTTCGCGTGCCGCCGGACGGCGTCGTCCACGGCCGGCTGGACGCCCCCGACGTGGACGGCGAAGTCGGCGTCCACGACGGCGGCCGCCTTGCGGGTGGTCAGCTCCAGGTCGTGCGGCTCGGTCCCGGGCGCGGTGAGCGTGCGGACGAAGACGGCGTCGCCGCCGACCTTCTCCGCCAGCCAGGCCACCGGGTAGATCGACGCGACCACGACCGTCTTGCCTGGTGGGACGTCCGCCTCGGCGCCGGCGCAGGCCGTCAGCCCGGACGCGGCCCCGGCGAGGGCCAGCGCCGCCGGAAGGGCGCGCAGCGCCCGGCGTGCGGGGACGGGAGGAAGTGGCACTTCGCAATTATGGACGAAGATGAAAACGGTTGTCAAAACCGTTCAATGCCGCGTCCAACGGCGAATCCCACCAGAACCACCAGCGTCACGATTCGCAGAATTCTTCCCGAACCGTCCAGCGCGGGCCAGTTCAGGTAGGCGAACCAGGCGAGCGCCGCCGCCAGCACCAGCAGCCCCGCGGCCGCCACCCAGCCGGTCCCGATCATGCCGATCGCGAGGAGGACGAACACCGCGGCGAGCAGCGTCCAGCGCGGTATCCGGTGCAGGAACACCACCGGTGCCGCGCTCCACCGCTCGATCGTCGCCCGCAGCCCGGTCGACTGCGTCCCCGCCTGGTCGCCTCGCGCATTCACGTGCCCCAACGTACCGACCCGGCGCCCTTCCGGGGGAGGCCGGGACGGACCACGGCGGAACGGCTGCCAAGATTGACGGATGATCGCGATAACCCGGTACCGCGTGCCGGGCGAGGACTCCGACGACTTCGCGGGGCGCATGGGCGCGGTGCTGACGGCGCTGGCGGCCAGCCCCGGCTTCCGCTCCGGCCGGCTCGCCCGGACCGTCGACGACCCCGGGCTGTGGGCCCTGGTCACCGAGTGGGACGGCGCCGGGCACTACCGCCGCGCGCTCGGCGCGTACGAGGTGCGGCTGCAGTTCATCCCGCTCGCCGCCATGGCCGTCGACGAGCCCGGCGCCTACGAGGTCGTCAGCTCCGCCTGACCCCGCCGCGCACCTGATCTCGCAGGTCAAGGCTGCGGCAAGAAGCGCCCGGCGCCGGTTTCGCGTCCCCCCGCAAGGTCATCTTTGCGGCATCACGATCATGCCGTGGGTCCGGCGGGGGACGACCACCCGGGGACCCGTGTTCTCCGGGGGACAACTGATGCGCCGTGGCGTCCTGTTCAGCGTCGTCCTGTGCGGGGCGGCGGCCGCCGCACCCGCCCTCGCCGTGCTCGGCACGGACCCGTCGCGGTCCTCGTCCGAGCGGGCCTCCGCGCTGGCGCGCGACGCCGGGCCGGCCGGCGACGCGGCGGGCGTGCGCGCGTCCCGCGTCGTCGAGTACCGGGGGTTGCGGATACCCGTCCCGGCCGACTGGGAGGTCCACGACCTCGACCGGGACCCGCTGCGCTGCGTCCGCTACGACCGGCGCGCCCTCTACCTCGGCCGCCCCGGCCCCGAACCCGACTGCCCGGCCCGCATCGTCGGCCGCACCGAGGCCGTGCACATCCAGCCCTCCGGCGGCTCGGCGCCGCCGGCCGGCCGGCTCGTCACCGGCGACTCGCTCGCCCGGCTCACGGTTCCGCAGACCGTCGACCAGGAGCTGCGGCTCGACCTCCGCGAGGCCGGAGTCACCATCACCGGCGTGTACGGGACGGACCCGGCCGCGCTCCAGCGGATGCTCCGCGGCGCCAGGCTGACGGGACGGCCGCCCGCGGCGTCGCGCGTCCCCGAGACGCCGCGGGCGGGTGCCGGGCACGAGTCGCCCGGTACGCGCGAGCCGAGCCCGCTTCCGCCGAGCCCGTCCGTGGCGGAACCGGCCCGGCCGAGTTCGCCCCTGCCCGGTTCGCCTCAGCCCAGCCCCTCCGAGTCGAGCACGCCCCGGGCGAGCGGGACGCAGGCGGGTGCCGCGCCGGCCGCGACCAAGAAGTGGGTGCGGGGCAAGGGATTCGACACCTGCGCGGCACCGTCCATCGCGGCCATGAAGGCGTGGCGGCCGTCGTTCAAGGTCACCAACATCTACATCGGCGGCGCCGCGCGCGGCTGCGCGCAGCCCAACCTCACCGAGCGGTGGGTGCGCGAGGTCCGCGAGATGGGATACCGGATCACGCCCACCTACGTCGGCCTGCAGGCCCCGTGCGGCAGCCGGCCGCAGCGGTTCACCGCCAAGAACGCCGCGAACCAGGGCCGTAAGGCGGCCGCGGACGCCGCCCGCAAGGCCGGGGCGCTCGGCATCCCGGCCGGTGCGCCCATCTACTTCGACATGGAGGCGTACGCGGGCCGCAAGAAGGCGTGCAAGGCCGCGGTGCTGCGGTTCGTGGACAGCTGGGTCCGGCGGCTGAAGGTGGAGGGGTACACGCCCTGCCTCTACAGCAGCGTCACGTCCGGCATCCGGGACGTCGGCAGCGCCACCGGCATCGGCAAGCCCGAATGCGTCTGGTTCGCCCACTGGAACGGCAAGGCCCAGGTGTACGGCGACCCGTACATCCCCGACGACTGGTGGCGCCCGCACCGCCGCATCAAGCAGTACCGGGGCGACCACTACGAAACGCACGGCGGAGTCACCCTCAACATCGACAGCAACATCGCCGACGGCCTCGCCTTTTAAGTACACCTACCAGGCGCCATGGTGCCCTAAGCTGGGAACGCTCGCCGGCGCCGCGGAGGATCGCGCCGCGGGCGTCATCACCGGGGATCACATTCGCCCCCGCCCGCCGTCGCCGCGGGAACGGGGCGCACTCACTGTCCCGCCGACCGCCAGTTGGATGGAGAATCTCTCATGGCACGCCGTTCCGATGTGCTGGACACGATCGTCAACCTCGCCAAACGGCGCGGCCTGGTCTACCCGTCGAGCGAGATCTACGGCGGGCTCCGCGCGTCCTGGGACTACGGCCCCCTCGGCGTGGAGCTGAAGAACAACGTCAAGCGCCAGTGGTGGAAGTCCATGGTGCAGGGCCGCGACGACGTCGTCGGCCTCGACTCGTCCGTCATCCTGGCGCGCGAGGTGTGGGAGGCGAGCGGCCACGTCCAGGCGTTCGTGGACCCGCTCACCGAGTGCCAGTCCTGCCACAAGCGCTTCCGGGCCGACCACCTGGAGGAGGCGTACGAGGAGAAGCACGGCCGCCCGCCGGCGAACGGCCTGGCCGACATCAGCTGCCCGAACTGCGGCGTCAAGGGCTCGTTCACCGAGCCGCGGATGTTCAACGGGCTGCTGAAGACCTTCCTCGGCCCCGTCGAGGACGAGTCCGGGCTGGCCTACCTGCGTCCCGAGACGGCGCAGGGCATCTTCATCAACTACCTGAACGTCCAGCAGTCCGCGCGCCGCAAGGTGCCGTTCGGCATCGGTCAGATCGGCAAGTCGTTCCGCAACGAGATCACGCCCGGCAACTTCATCTTCCGGACCCGCGAGTTCGAGCAGATGGAGCTGGAGTTCTTCGTCAAGCCCGGCACCGACGAGGAATGGCACCAGTACTGGATCGACGAGCGCATGCAGTGGTACGTCGACCTCGGCGTCAGCAAGGAGAACCTGCGGTTCTACGAGCACCCGCAGGAGAAGCTGTCGCACTACTCCAAGCGCACCGTCGACCTGGAGTACCGGTTCGACTTCGCCGGCGGCGAGTGGGGCGAGCTGGAGGGCGTCGCCAACCGCACCGACTTCGACCTGACGACGCACTCGAAGGCGTCGGGCGCCGACCTGTCGTTCTTCGACCAGGAGTCCGGCGAGCGGTACACCCCGTACGTGATCGAGCCGTCGGCGGGCGTCGACCGCGCCACGCTCACGTTCATGATGGACGCCTACGCCGAGGACGAGGCGCCCAACGCCAAGGGCAAGCTGGAGAAGCGCACGGTCATGCGGCTCGACCGGCGGCTCGCCCCGGTCAAGGTCGCGGTGCTGCCGCTGTCGCGCAACGCCGACCTGTCCCCGAAGGCCCGCGACCTCGCCGCGCAGCTGCGCCGCAACTGGAACGTCGACTTCGACGACGCGGGCGCCATCGGCCGCCGGTACCGCCGCCAGGACGAGATCGGCACGCCGTTCTGCGTCACGGTCGACTTCGACACGCTCGAGGACGAGGCGGTGACCGTCCGGGAACGCGACTCGATGAGCCAGGAGCGCATCGCGCTGAGCCAGGTGGAGTCGTTCCTCGCCGCGCAGCTCGTCGGCTGCTGAGCGGCGGCCGCGCGCCCTGGCGGTAAAGGCTGCGGGCCGGAAGAGCGCTACGGGCCGCCCCCCGGCTGGGGGGCGGCCCGCATCCTTCATGGGAGCGCGTCCCTGGGAGCGGACGCTTGGCGGGAGCGTGTAGGGGAGCTTGCGGGAGCGTCAGCCCGTCACGTACAGGGACTGGTCGTACGTGCCGGAGCCGGCGCTGGTCTCGCCCTGCAGCGCGTACGTCGCGGTCACCTGGGCGGTGGACGGGCAGAGCCAGTGGCTGCCGGACTGCCTGTTCACCGTGGCGTTGCTGACGCCGACCTGGGCCTCGCCGCTGCTGGTGTCCGGCCGCGCGGGGTTGTCGCCGTTGTAGCCGTTGGCGGTGAGGGTGCCGCCGAAGTTGCAGCCGATCCCGCCGAACAGGTCCACGACCGCGCGGACGCTGAAGTTGGCGATGGTGACCGTGGCGTCGCGGCCGTTGGTCCCGGCCGGGTCGTGCGCGACGGCGCCGCCGGTCCACGGCAGGTTCATCGTGGTGATGCTCACGTCGGAGGTGCCGGAGCACTCGCTGAAGCTCGCGCCGGCGATGGCGAGGCCGGTGCCGTCGGAGTTGATCGACCCGGTCATGGTGGACTCGCTGCACGAGCCGCTGCCGATCGACGCGGAGACGGAGGCCTCGCCGAGCAGCGACGCCTGGACGTTGCCGGAGTAGGGGTCGGCGGTCGCCGAGCCCGCGCGGATGGTGGTGGTAGCGGCGGAGGCGGGGGCGGCTGTCAGTGCGAAGGCGGCCAGCGCCGCGGTGCCGAGGACAGCGACCTGTCTAAAACGTGCCACCGGATACTCCTCTGTCCGGTTCGGGGTGGGCGTACGCGAAAGTAATTCGCTTTTGACGGCCGGGCAATGGCTGCAGGCCGATTGCGGCCTGGCCGCATTCGGACACCCGTTCATGTTCGCTGGCACGCGCGCCGGGGCGGGGAGGGGCACGGCATTGTCACGGCGGCTCACCTTGACGGGAAATCCGTCCCGTGTTTTGTCAACGGGGTGCGAACCGTGCTCCCCTGACCTGAACCTGGGCTAGGTTGACTGGACCGCCCGCCGTCGTCCCGGCATCGTGGGCGGCACCGCCATCAGGTAGTAGCACGGGCCATCACCACGGGCCATCACCACGGGCCATCACCACGGGCCATCAGCACGGGCACGACCGAGCATCCTGACCGAGCCGAGTGGAGGAGCGGAATGCGCGAGCTACCGCGTCCGATCCTCCCCCTCGCCCGGCTGCTCGTCCTCACGCTGGGGCTCCTCGGCCTCGTGGCGGCGCCCACCGGGTTCGGGACCGGATCCGGTGCGCAGACCGGGAACTCCGCCACCGGGACGATCTCCGCCGTGCGCACCTGGGTGGCCCAGCACACGCCGACCCGCGGCCGCGCCTCCGCGAAACCGCACCCGGGCGGCCACGCGCAGACCGCGGCCACCGGCGGCACCGTGGCCACCGCGCCGACGCGGCAGGTCGCCGCGCCGGACGCGCCCGAAGCGAAGCCCGCACCCGCGGCGCTCCCGCTGCCCGGCACCGATGTCCGGCCGCCGTCCGTGCGCGCCATCCGGCCCCCGCCGGCCGCCGGCGCCGCGCCCGACCTCGCGGCGGGCGGCGCCCCGCGCGGCCGAGCCCCGCCCGCCTCCACGCGCACCTGACCCTTTCGTCCGCGGTTCCGCGCGCAGCCGCGCGGAGCCGAAGCTCCGTGGAGGTCCCCTTTTGAACCGCGCCAACCTGGTGCGGGCGGTACTGGCATTGGCAGTGCTCGCCACATCCTTCTACTTCGCGTACACCAAAGAAGCCCGCCTCGGCCTCGACCTGCGCGGCGGCACCCAGATCGTCCTCGAAACGCAGGACTCGCCGACGGTCAAGGCCGACCGCGAGTCCACCGACCGCGCCCTGGAGGTCATGCGGCGCCGCATCGACGCCCTCGGCGTGGCCGAGTCGTCGATCACGCGGTCCGGCGACCGGCGGCTGATCGTCGAGCTGCCCGACGTCCAGGACCCGACCCGGGCGACCGAGGCGATCGGCAAGACCGCCCAGCTCACCGCGCACCCCGTGCTCCCGAACACCGGCCAGCAGCCCGACAAGGCGAAGGGCCAGCAGGTCCTCCCCGACGAGAGCGGCCAGCCCATCCTGATCGGGCCCGCCGCGCTCACCGGTGAGGGCATCGGCGAGGCGAACGCCTCCTTCGACCCGCAGAACGTCGGCGGCTGGGCCGTCAACGTCGACTTCAAAGGCAGCGGCGGCAAGACCTGGGAGCAGCTGACGGCCAAGGCCGCCTGCGCGGTCGGCGACGAGCGCCGGATCGCGATCGTCCTGGACGGCAAGGTGATCTCCTCGCCGCAGGTGACCCAGAGCGTGCCCTGCGGCGTCGGCATCACCGGCGGATCGACCCAGATCACCGGCGACTTCGGCGCCGACGAGGCCAAGGACCTCGCGGCCCTCATCGAGGGCGGCGCGCTCCCCGTGCCCGTGAAGATCATCGAGCAGCGGGTGGTCGGCCCGACGCTGGGCGACGAGGCGATCGAGGCCAGCGCCAAGGCCGCCGTCATCGGGATCATCCTGACCGGGCTGTTCATCGTCGCGGTCTACCGCCTCGTCGGCCTCCTCGCGACCGTGGCCCTCGCCGGCTACGCGTTGATCTCCTACGGCGCCCTCGTCGCGATCGGGGCGACACTGACCTTGCCCGGCCTGGCCGGGTTCGTCCTGGCCATCGGCATGGCGATCGACGCCAACGTGCTCGCGTTCGAACGCGCGAGAGAGGAACTCGCGGCGGCCCCGGGCCGCAGGGCGCGCACGGTGCTCGCCACCGGGTTCAACAAGGCGTGGTCGGCGATCGCCGACACCGCCGTCACCACCCTGCTCGCCGGCGCGCTGCTGTTCTTCCTGGCGTCCGGGCCGGTGCGGGGCTTCGGTGTCACCCTCACCATCGGCGTGGTCGGCTCCCTCATCTCCGCGATGCTGGTGAGCCGCGTCCTCACCGACGCCGCCGCCGCGCGGTTCCCCAAGCTCACCAAGGGCAGGGCCGGCGGCCTCAGCGGCGCCGGGCGCATCCGGCGGTGGCTGAACGAACGCGGCCCCGACCTGATGAAGCGCCGCCGGCTGTGGCTCGCCATCTCCGGGGCCGCCGTCGCCGCCGCCGCGCTCGGGATCTTCACCCAGGGCCTCAACTACGGGGTGGAGTTCACCGGCGGCCGCATCGTCGAGTACTCCACGAGCCGCCCGCTCGACATCGACGACGCCCGCCAGGCCGTCTCCGACGCCGGGTTCCCGCGCGCCGTCGTGCAGAGCTCCGGCGAGTCCGACATCTCCGTCCGGACGAGCGACCTCACCAACGAGGAGGAGAAGAAGATCCAGGAAGCCCTCGGCAAGGAGGGCGGCGGGGCCACCAAGGTCCGTGACGAGCTGATCGGGCCCAGCCTCGGCGACGAGCTGCGAACCAAGGCGCTGATCGCCCTCGGCGTCGCGCTGCTCGCCCAGCTCGCCTACCTGACGATCAGATTCCGCTGGACGTTCGCGACCGGCGCGGTGGTCGCGATGTTCCACGACATCATGATCGTCACGGGTGTCTTCGCCTGGCTCGGCAAACCGATCGACGGGGTCTTCCTGGCCGCGCTGCTCACGATCATCGGATACTCGGTGAACGACTCGGTGGTGGTGTTCGACCGCATCCGGGAACTGTGGGGCGACAACCCGAAGGGCAAGTTCGCCGACATCGCGAACAGGGGCACCCTGCAGACCGTCCCGCGGACGATCAACACCGGTATGGGCGCGCTGTTCATCCTGGGGGCGCTGGCCATCCTCGGCGGTGACTCGCTGATGGACTTCGCCATCGCGCTGCTGATCGGCATCGTGGTCGGGACCTACTCCAGCGTGTTCACCGCGACACCGGTGGCGATCGTGCTGGAGAAGTACGCCAAGTCCCCGCCGCCCCAGCCCAAGGACAAGCCGAAGGCACCCGTCCACCGCACCTCCGACAGCTCGGGCGCCGTCGTCTGACGCCGCCACCGCCGGAACCACGTGCCGTCGGTGCCCCTTCACGGGCACCGGCGGCACGCTGGTTTCGGGCTGCCCGGCGTGCTGGTGTCGGGGCAGGTCAGCTGGGGAGCATTGGTTTCTTCAGGGGGCGGCCTTCGCTTTCGGCGAAGCAGACGGCGGTGCGGTGGCCGGCGTCCCATTCGACCTCCTCGGGGTACAGCCACCACATCAGGTCCGGGAGGCGGTGGCCGCGGAAGACCTTCTCCTGCCGCCGCTCGCAGCCGCGCTGGGCGGTGCGGTCCATCGCCTTCTGCCCCGGATACGGGCCCGCCTTCAGGGCGAAGGTCGCGTACACCTGGATCCAGTACGGCTCGGTGCAGGAGACGGTGCGCTGCGTGTACGACTCGTCGTCCCACTTCCCGAGGCAGTCCCCGGCGGTCAGCTCGTCCCAGAGCCTCCGGCTCGCGTCGATGGTCTCGCGGAGCGGTGATGTGAGCGTTCCGGAGCCGGTGTAGCGCATCAGGCAGACCACCTCGCGGTCGCCGTCGTGCCAGGTCGTCCGGCTGGGCCAGAGGTTGTAGGGCTCCAGGTCCTTGGAGTGCCGGCTCTTCTGGAGTTGGATGCTCTTCTCGAAGCAGGCGTTGTCCGCCTGCTCGGACACCTTGTCGTCGCCGGGATACCCGTCGCCGGACAGCCGCAGCTTGGCGACGACCTCGCCGTCGTGCGGCTGCGAGCAGGGCAGCGCCGTCACCAGGATCTTGGTCGTGTCCCCGTCGAACCCGGTGAAGCAGTCACCGGTCCGCAGGGCCACGACGAGCACCCGGCCCTCCCCGGTGACCTGCCCGGACTCGTCGCGGTCGACGATGAGGACCGAACCGGCGGTGAGGAGGAGGGCGACCACCCCCGCCACGGTCCACACGGCGGACGCGATGAGGCCGCCGACGGCCAGGCCCTTGCCCTTCTCCCCGCGCCCTCCGGCCTGCAGGAGCGCGACGATGCCGAAGATGACCCCCAGCACCACCAGGCCGAGGACTCCGGTGACGAGAGAGGCGATCGCCCACTTGTTCGTCCGGGCGGGGGCGGCCGGAGGAGGCTGCCCGTAGGGG
>NZ_SMKB01000319.1:0-7017 GCF_004348575.1 Actinomadura sp. 7K534 | reverse complement strand
CGCCCGGCCCAGCGCCCCGGCGACCGCCCGCCCGATCCCCGAGCTGCCGCCCGTCACGACCGCGACCCGTCCCTCCAGCGAGAACAGCTCCGACAGGTAGGACGCGGGGGACGGCCGATCGCTCATGACCGCAGAGTCTACGAGCCGACGGAGTCCCCGATCAGCCGCACCCGGGCAGGCGCCGCCCGCCGGGCGCCGGTCAGGGGTCGAAGCGCCACCGCGACGCGCCGAACGGCTCGGCGGTGGCCACCCCCGCCGCGGTCCGGAACGTCAAGCGGTACAGGTGCCACGGCGGCGGGCCCGCGCTCTGCGCGCTGTAGGGGGCGGTGAGCGCGCCGCCGTCCACCCGCGCCGGCCAGCCGCCCTCCCGGAACCCGGCCGCGACCGGCTCCAGCACCGCGGGATCGGTGACGCGGACCGCCTCGCCCTCCAGCACCAGGTCCACCCCCGGCGCCCGCACCGACAGCGTGCACGCCGGGTTCGCCGCCAGATCGCGGGACTTGCGGGTGCCGGGCCCGCTGGTGAAGTACAGGTCGCCGTCGTGCCACAGCGCGCCCACCCCCGCCGCGTGCGGGCGGCCGTCGGGGCGGACCGTCCCCAGGAACACCGGCGTCTCCGGCTTCGGCAGCGCCTCCCGCAGCGCCGCACGGGCGGTGTCCCAGGTCAGGACACCGTTGCCGTAGATGTCGAGGTTGCGGGTCTGCGCGGGTTCACGGTCGGTCATCGTCGTCCCTCCTGACTATCGAGCGTCCGCAGATGAGACCCCGCCGAGCCCGCGGAATCATCGCCCGCCAAGGGCGCCCCGGACCCGATCCCCGGGGGAATGCGGTCAGGATCTGGCCGCGTTGCCGCGCATACTGGAGGGCATGCCGCCGTCCGAACGCCTGCTGCGGCTGCTGTCGCTGCTGCAGGCCCGCCGCGAATGGAGCGGCCCCGAGCTGTGCGAGCGGCTCGGGGTCAGCGCCCGCACCGTCCGCCGCGACATCGGGCGGCTGCGCGACCTCGGCTACCCCGTGCACGCCGCCCCCGGCGCCGCCGGCGGCTACGGCCTGGCGGCGGGCGCGGCGATGCCGCCGCTGCTGCTCGACGACGAGGAGGCCGTCGCGATCGCCGTCGGGCTCCGCACCGCCGCCGGCGGAGCGGTCGAGGGCATCGGGGAGGCGTCGCTGCGGGCGCTGGCCAAACTCGAACAGGTCCTGCCCGCGCGGCTGCGGCGCCGCGTCACCGCCCTGCACACCGCCACCACCCCCCTGGACACGCCGCCGGCCGGTCCGGGGGCCGATCCGCGGACCCTCACCGTCCTGGCCGCCGCGTGCCGCGACCGCGAACGGCTCCGCTTCACCTACCGGAGCGGGGACGGCGCCGAGTCCGCCCGCACCGCCGAGCCGCACGGGCTCGTCCCGGCCGGGCGCCGCTGGTACCTGGTCGCCTTCGACACCGGACGGGACGCCTGGCGCACCTTCCGCGTCGACCGCATCACCCGACCGCACCCGACCGGCGTGCGGGTCCCGCCGCGCGACCTGCCCGCCGCCGACCCCGCCGCGTTCGTGGCCCGCTCGCGGGCGCGGGCGCAGCAGGTCCGGGCGGTGCTGAAGGTGCACGCGCCCGCCGCCGAGCTGGCCGACCGGTTCCGGGTGAGCGGAACGGAGGTCGAGGCGGTCGACGAGCGCACCTGCGTCCTGCGCACCACCGCCGACTCCCTGGAATGGACGGCGCTGCGCATCGCCTACCTCGACCTGGACTTCGAGGTGCAGGGCCCGCCCGAGCTGGCCGAGCGCCTCACCGCGATGGCCGGCCGCCTCGCCCGCGCCACCGCCCGCCCGCAGCCCGGCCCGCCCGGCCGACGACCCTGACGGGCTAGCCGATGCCCCGGCCCGGTTAGCCGATGATCCGGACGGGCAGGCCGCCGCGGGGACGCATCGCCGTCACGCTGGTCGGCGTGACCGCGGGCGACACCAGCCGCAGCCGGGTGCGGCGCAGCAGGCACGCCAGCATCGTCTTGATCTCCACCGTCGCCAGTGTCGAGCCGATGCAGCGGTGCGGGCCGCCGCCGAACGGCAGGTACGTCGCCGGCGTGGCCGGGCGGTGCAGGTCCGAGGACGGGTCCCACCGCTCGGGGCGGAACCGCCCCGCCTGCGGCCACACCTCCGGCATCCGGTGCGTGACGTAGGGGGAGTACAGCACCATCGCGCCCGCCGGGATCCGGTGCCCGCCGTACTCGAAGTCCTCCACCGGCACCCGGGCGCTGAGCACCGCCGGCGGGAACAGCCGCAGCGTCTCGTTCACCACCCCGTCCAGGAACGTCAGCCCGGGCAGGTCGCCGGCCCGCGGGAGCCGGTCGCCGACCACCTCGGCCACCTCCCGCCGCGCCCGCTCCTCGGCCTCCGGGTGGGTCGCCAGCACGTACACCGCCCACGCCATCGCCGCGCTGGTGGTGTCGTACCCGGCGGAGATGAGGCTGATGACCTGGTCCTGGAGCTCCTGCCGGGTCAGGCCCCCGCCGTCCTCGTCCCGCGCCGCCATCAGCATCGCCAGCACGTCGTCATGCGCCGCCCCGCCCTGCGCGGAGTCCTGCGCGGCGTCCTGGGCGGGGTCCTCGCGGAGGCGGCGCTCGACCTCCTCGTCCACGCGGCGCGCCACCTGCGCGCGGGCCGCGGCGACGCGCCGCATGTAGGGGTTGGGGACCTGCCGCAGCATCATCTGCAGCACGAAGTTGCGGTCGACCGCGGCCAGCGCGACCTGCAGCCGCCGCCCGATCACCTCGGCGTCGGCGGCGAGGCGGTCGCCGAACAGCACCTCGACCGTGCTGCGCCGGATCACCGACCGCAGCTCGGCGTAGGCGTCCAGCGTCCGGCCGGGCCGCCACGTCCGCAGGGCGGCGTCGGTGTTGGCGGCCATCCGCTCCACGTAGGCGCCGACGCGGCGGTGGTGGAACGCCGGCTGCACCAGGCGGCGCCGCCGCCGGTGGTCGTCGCCGTCGCTGACGATCAGCGCGGTCTCCCCGTTCACCGGCACCAGCAGGTCGAACGCGTCCCGCCAGCGGAACAGGCCCGAGTTGGCGAACACGAACGCGTTGGCGTCCGGGCCGAACAGGTGCACCAGCGGCTTGCGGCGCGGCCCGACCGCCGCGACCGGGCCCGCCTCGGCGTGCAGCCGCAGCAGGCTCGCGCACGGGTCGGCGGAGAACGCGACGCCGTGCCGGACCGTCAGCGCCAGCGGCGGGCGGACCGCCCCCCGCGCCCGTCCGGTTCGCGTGCGTCCGGTTCGCGGCGGGCCCGCCGCGCGTGCCCTGCCTGCCGGGGATGGGGGAGTCACGCGCCCACTATGGCACGCTCCCGCGGGCCGCCCGCCGCGCCGCGGCCGGAGCGGCGGTGGGAGTATTGGGGGCGTGAACGACTTCGACGCCGGCGGGCCGGTGAGCGCGCGGCCCGGAGGGGACCCCAAGCCCGGCACGCGGACGGTGGACCGCTCCGTGGCGGTGCTGCGCTCGTTCGAGGGCACTGCCCGGCAGACCCCCACCGAGATCGCGCACCGGGTCGGGCTGTCGGTCAGCACGGCGCACCGCATCGTCCACGCCCTGCACGCCACCGGGATGCTCGGGCAGGACCCCGCGACCGAGCGGTACTTCCTCGGCCCCACCACCGCGATCCTCGGGCGGCTGGCGCTGGAGCGGATGGGCGCCACCCTGCTGCAGCCGGAGCTGACCGCCCTGCGCGACGGGACCGGCGAGGCCGTCAGCCTCGGCATCCGCACCGGCGACGAGGTCGCCGTCCTGCTGCACCTGCCCTCCGCGCATCCGCTGCGGTACGTGCAGCCGCCCGGCGACCGCAACCCGGTCCACGCGTGCGCGATGGGCAAGGCGCTGCTGGCGTTCGGCGGCGAACCCGTCGCGGGCGCCGAGCCCTACGACCGCTACACCCCCGCCACCCTCACCACCCGCGCGGCCCTGGACGCCGACCTGGCCCGCGTCCGCGACCGCGGCCACGCGGTCAACGACGAGGAGCGGCTGGCGGGCGTCCGCGCGGTCGCCGCGCCCGTCCGCGACGGCGGCGGGCGCGTCTTCGCCGCCGTCGCACTACAGGGCCCCGCGGTCCGGTTCGGCGACGACCGGCTGCCCGCCCTGGCCGAGGCCGTCGTGGCCGCCGCCGGGCGCCTCACCGACCTGCACCGCCACCTGTCCTAGCGCCCCGCCCGCCCCGTTCCCGTCCGTTTCGTTCCCGTCCGTTTCGTTCCCGTCCGGCGCTTCCGCGGGCAGGCGGGCCGCGGCGACGGCGGCCAGCTCCTCCAGCAGCGCCGCCACCGCGGGCGGCCGCGGCCCCGCCGGGACCAGCGCCGCGATGCGGCGCCGCCCGGCCACCGGGACGGCGGGACGCGCCACGCCCGGCTCGGCGTGCAGGCCGAGCGCCAGCCCCGGCAGTGTCGTGACGGCCAGGCCGCGGGCGACGAGCCGCTGGATCGCGACATGGTCCTCGGTGGCGAACGCGATGTCGGGGGTGAACCCCGCCCGCTCGCACACCCACCGCAGGTGGTCGCGGCACCGCGCGCAGCCCGACGCCCATGTCTCGCCCGCCAGGTCGGCCAGCCGCGGCCGCGGCGCGTCCGCCACCGGATGCCCCGCCGGGACCAGCAGCCGGATCGGGTCCTCGCCCAGCACGATCTCCCGGAACCGCGACCCGGTGTCGGGCGGCATGTAGGGGTAGCGGAACACCACCGCCACGTCGGTCTCCCCGGCGCGCAGCGCCGCCAGCGCCTCGCCCGGCTCGGCGTCCACCAGCCGCACCGACACCCCCGGCGCGCGGGCCCGCAGCCGCGCCAGCGCGTCGGGCAGCAGCCCGCCGGCGGCGGTCGGGAACACCGCGACCCGCACCCGCCCCGCCCGCAGCCCCGCGACCGCGGCGATCCGCTCCTCGGCGTCGGCCATCCGCGCCAGGACGTCCTCGACGTGCTCGACCAGGATCCGCCCCGCCTCGGTCAGCCGCACGCCGCGGCCGTGCCGCACCACCAGCGGCGTGCCGGCCTCGGCCTCCAGCCGCGCGATGTGGTGCGACATGGCGGGCTGGGTGTAGGCCAGGGACCGGGCGGCCGCGGTCATCGAGCCGAGCCGCGCCACCTCCCGCAGGATCCGGCCGCGGTGCAGGTCCAGCATCCCCGCAAGGTATCAACCGCACTGATGGGACGCCCAGAAAACCGTACTTTGTCCTATGGGCGGTGCGTGCCCGACTATCGAGGCATGAACGTTCCCACCGGCCCGCACCCCTCGGACACCACTTTCCCGGACACCGCCTTCCCGGACGACACCTCCTCGGACGGACCCCTGTCCATCGACGACGCGCGCCGCGAGTTCGGCGCGGGCGTCGCCTACCTCGACACCGCCTCCTACGGCCTGCCGCCCCGCGCGGCGCACGAGGCGATGCTCGCCGCCGAGCGGGACCGCGCCGCCGGGCGGATGACCGCCGCCACGATGGACGAGGCGGTGACCCGCTCCCGCGCCGCGTTCGCGCGGCTGCTCGGCGTCCGCCCCGAGCACGTCGCGTGCGGGCCGCAGGTGTCGTACTTCACCGGGCTGGTCGCGGCGTCGCTGCCCGACGGGGCCGCCGTCCTGACCGCCGAGGGCGACTTCACCTCGCTGCTGTGGCCGTTCGCCGCGCGGCCCGGCCTCACCGTCCGGCAGGTCCCGCTGGAGCGCATCCCCGACGCCGTCGCCGCCGGCGGCGTCGACCTGGTCGCGGTGTCGGCGGTGCAGTCCGCCGACGGCCGCATCGCCCCCATGGACGCGCTGATCGCCGCCGCCCGCGCGCACGGCGCCCGGATCCTGCTGGACGCCACCCAGGCCGCCGGATGGCTGCCGCTGCCCGCCCGCGAGGTCGACTGGCTGGTGTGCGGCGGCTACAAGTGGCTGCTCGGCCCGCGCGGCACCTGCTTCCTCACCGGCACCCCCGAGGCCCTGGACGCGCTGCCCCCGATCGGCGCCGGCTGGTACGCTGGCGCCGACATCTGGGACTCGGTCTACGGGCTGCCGCTGCGGCTGGCGAAGGACGCGCGCCGCCTGGACCTGTCCCCGGCGTGGCAGTGCTGGACCGGGCACGCCCCCGCCCTGGAACTGCTCGTGCGCGTCGGCGTCCCCGCGATCCACGACCACGACACCGGCCTGGCGCGCCGCTTCCGCGCCGCGCTGGGCCTGCCGCCCGGCGACTCGGCGATCGTGCCGGTGCCCGTCCCCGACGGCACCGCCGAGGCGCTGCGCGCCGGCGGCGTGGCCGCCTCGGTGCGGGCGGGACGGCTGCGCTGCGCGTTCCACCTCACCACCACCGAGGCCGACGTCGACAAGGCGGCCGGTCTCCTCGCCCCGATCATCGGCGCGCACCCGCGCTGACCTGCACGGACACGAGCGCGGAAAAAACTTCGAAGAAAAATCCGGGGAGATGTCGATCCGCGTGGCGGCCGCACGACGCGTCAGTGAAAGGCCGATGAGACGCACCGCACGGAAGGACCACCGCCATGACCGCGACCCGCACCCCCACCACGACCGCCGCAACCACCGCCACCGCCGGAGCCGCGAACGGGGCCGACCCCCGCATGACCACGCGGCGCAAGGTGCTGTGGGGCCTGCAGATCTTCCTGGCGGCGTTCCTGTTCTTCGCCTCGGCGCTGCCGAAGTTCGCCGGGCAGGCCGACGCGGTCGAGAGCTTCGACCTGATCGGCTGGGGCCAGTGGTTCCGCTACGTCACCGGCACCGTCGAGGCCGCCGGCGCGATCGCACTGGTCGTCCCGCGGCTGGCCGGGCTCGCCGGGATCGCGCTGATCGGCCTGATGGCCGGCGCCGCCCTCACCCAGATCCTGGTGCTGGAGCCGGCGTGGGCGCTGATGCCCGCCGCGCTCGCCGCGGTGTTCGCCGCCGTCGCCCTGGACCGCCGCGCCGAGTCCCGCCAGGTGCTGCACGCCCTGCGCGGAGCCCTGCGCCGCTGACCCCCCAGAGCGACGCGGGCGTCCCCGGGACCGGCCGGTCCCGGGGACGCC
>NZ_SMKB01000318.1:0-7103 GCF_004348575.1 Actinomadura sp. 7K534 | reverse complement strand
CCGCCCGCGCGCGCCCGCCGCCGGGGTCCGGCTCACCGGGACGCGGCCGGTCGCGGCCGCGTCCACGCCGGAGCCCGCCGCGCCGACGGCCCCGCCGGGAACGTCGACGCCGGAGACGACGCCCGGCCACGAACTGCGCCAGGTGCTGATCGCGGTGCCCGCCGCCGCGAACGGCACCCAGCAGAGCCGCGCGGTGACCGCCGTCGGCGCCGCCGCCGACCGCCCCGTCCGCACCATGCAGGCCCCGCTCGCCGCCGCCATCGGCGCCGGGATCGACCCCGCCGACCCCCGGCCCCGCCTGATCCTCGACATCGGGGCGGGCATCGTCGAGACGGCCGTCATCATGCGGGGCCGCGTCCACGCCGCGCGGTCCGTCCAGTACGTCCCCGAGCGGCCCGCGGGCCACCGGATGCCCCGCCTTCCCGAGCACGTCCGGGACCAGGTCGCCACCGCGCTGCGCCACATGCTGACCGACCTGCCGGGACCGCTGCGCAACACCGCCCGCGCCGGCGGGCTCCTGCTCACCGGCGGCGGCGCCTGCCTGCCGTCCCTGCCGGGACGGCTCACCACCGAGATGGGCCTGACCATCTCCGTGGCCCGCGACCCGGCACGCGCCACCATCCGCGGCCTCGCCCACACCTGCCGCTCCCCCGCGCTCTGGCGGCTCACCTCGGCCTGAGCAACCTTGTTGCCGTTCCGGCAACAAGGTTCGGCGGATCGCGCGGTGGCGGCGCATCATCGGGCCATGGAGCACACCACCGACCAGGAGTTCTGGGACGCCCGCTACGCCGGGCACGAGCGCGTGTGGAGCGGCGACCCCAACGCCGTCCTCGCCGAGGAGGCCGCCGAGCTGGAGCCCGGCACCGCACTGGACCTCGGCTGCGGCGAGGGCGGCGACGCCGTCTGGCTCGCGAGCCGGGGCTGGCGCGTCACCGCCACCGACGTCTCCGGCGTCGCCCTCGAACGCGCCGCACACCACGCCGAGGCAGCGGGCGTCGCCGACCGCATCGACTGGCAGCGCCACGACCTCGGAACGTCCTTCCCCGAGGGCCGCTACGACCTGGTCTCCGCCGCGTTCCTGCACTCCCCCATCGAGAGCATGCCGCGCGAGCGGATCCTGCGCACCGCCGCCGCGGCCGTCGCACCCGGCGGCATCCTGCTCGTCATCGGGCACGCCGGCCCGCCGCCCTGGGACCCCGACGCCCACCCCGGCGTGCACCTGCCCACGGCCGAGGAGGTCCTGAAGTCCCTGGACCTGCCCGACGGCGAATGGGACGTGCTGCGCGCCCGCGAGCACGAGCGCGTCCAGACGGCCCCGGACGGCCGCGTCATGACCCGCACCGACAACGCCCTCATGCTCCGGCGCCGCCCGTCCTGACCGGCGAACCGGCCGCGCGGCGCGAGGATCAAGAGGGGGCGGTCCGCTGCATGAGGGCGGTGAACTCCTCCAGGGAGATCTTCCCGTCGCGGTTGGCGTCGGCGGCCACGACGACCTCCACCGCACGCGTGCCGGTGATCTCCTCGCCGAGCGCGGCCATGAGGTTCTTCAGCTCGCCGGTCGAGATGTACCCGTCGCCGTCGGCGTCCACGAGCTCGAACGTCGCCCGGTAGTCCTCCACGTCCGCCATGCGGATGCTCCCTCGTTGATCGGGCTGGGGGATCAGACGGTAGCAGCGACCGTCCCGGCCGGGTGCCTTTACGTAGTAAGGTCCGATCGGGACGCGCCGTCCGCCATAATCGGACGGGTGCGCCGCTCGTACGAGTTCCTCGACCATCCCGCGCCGATCCCCTTCGCACACCGGGGCGGCGCGGGCGGCGGGCCCGAGAACTCCATGGCCGCGTTCCAGCACGCCGTCGACCTCGGCTACCGCTACCTGGAGACCGACGCCCACGCCACGGCCGACGGCGTCGTCGTCGCCTTCCACGACCGCACCCTCGACCGCGTCACCGACCGCGCGGGCACCATCGCCCAGCTCCCCTACTCCGAGGTCGCCAAGGCCCGTATCGGCGGCACCGAGCCGATCCCCCTCCTGGAGGACGTCCTCGGCTCCTTCCCCGAGGCGCGCGTCAACATCGACATCAAGGACGCCCCCGTCATCGGCCCGCTCGCCGCCGCGCTGCACCGCACGGCCGCCTGGAACCGGGTGTGCATCACGTCCTTCTCCACCCGCCGGCTGGCCCAGATGCGCGCCCGCCTCCCGCTGTTCACCCAGGGCGACGTCTGCACCGCCCTGGGCCCGCGCGGGGTGATGGCGCTGCGCGCCAGGTCCTACGGCGGGCCCGCCGCCAAGCTCGTCCGGCTCGCCGCCACCGGCGTCGCCTGCGCCCAGGTGCCCTACGGCCTCGGGCCCCTCCCCTTCGTCACCGAGTCGTTCATCGCCCACGCGCACGAGCTCGGTCTCCAGGTCCACGCCTGGACGGTCAACGAGCCCGCCGACATGGAACGCCTCCTGGACCTCGGCATCGACGGCATCATGACCGACGAGATCGACACGCTCCGGCGGATCATGGCGTCCCGCGGGCTCTGGCAGGGCCCCGCACCCGCCGGCTGACCCGCGCACGCCGGGCCGGCCGGTCAGCGGTTGAAGCCGGGCGGGCGGTACTCGGCCGCGATGCGCAGCGGCGACGGCTGCGGACGCTCCGCCGGCTGGGCGGGCTGGCCCTGCTGCTGGGCGGGCTGGCCCTGCAGCTGGGCCGGCTGCTCGCGCGCCGGGTCGCGCGCCAGGTCGAGGCGCCGCGACCGCGCCAGTTCCAGGAGCTCGAGGTCCTCCGGAGACACCAGGGCCGCCATGACCCTGCCGCGGCGGGTGAGCCGGACGGGATCGCCGGTGTAGGCGACCCGGTTGACCAGATCCGCGAACTGGGCCCGTGCTTCGGTAACCGGAACATCCACGTGATTCATCGTATAGCGAAACGGGGGAAGGTCCCCTGGTCCGCCTCGTCCGCCGGCGTTAGTGTCCATACGTACGGAGTGTACGTAACGTACAGATCAATTCGGAGGTGCACGTGAACGGAGAGCCAGGGCACCGCGCGAGCGAGCGGCCGGCGGAGACCTACATCGGGCGGTCGCGGCCCAGCACCGGCGACCTGCCGCGGCTGGCGGACATGCAGCTGTTCGAGCGCCTGCTGGCCCAGCGCATCGTCTTCCTCGGCAGCGAGATCGACGACCAGCTCGCCAACCGGGTCAACGCCCAGCTGCTGCTCCTCGCGGCACAGGACGCCGAGCGCGACATCACGTTCTACGTCAACTCGCCGGGCGGGGTCGTGGACGCCGGGATGGCGATCTACGACATGATGCAGTTCGTCCCGAACGACATCTCCACGGTCGCGATGGGAATGGCCGCCTCCATGGGACAGACACTTCTGTGCGCGGGAACGGCGGGCAAGCGGTACGCGCTGCGCCACGCCCGGGTCATGATGCACCAGCCGCACGGCGGGATCGGCGGCACCGCGTCCGACATCAAGATCCAGGCGGAGCAGTCGCTGTACCTCAAGCGGACCCTGGCGGAGCGGACCGCGTTCCACACCGGGCAGCCGCTGGAGCAGATCGAGGCCGACAGCGACCGGGACGCGTGGTTCACCGCGGAGGAGGCGCGCGACTACGGCTTCGTCGACCACGTGATCGACAGCACGGACCGGGTGGGCACATGACCCGCGCGGAGAGGCGCTACCTCGTCCCCGAGTTCGAGGAGCGGACGAACTACGGGCGCAAGGACACCAACCCCTACGACAAGCTGTTCGAGGACCGGATCGTGTTCCTCGGCGCGCCGGTGGACGACACCAGCGCCAACGACGTCACCGCGCAGCTGCTCGCGCTGGAGGGCATGGACGCCGACCGGCCCATCGCCCTGTACATCAACTCGCCGGGCGGGTCGCTGACGGCGATGCTGGCGATCTGCGACACGATGCGGTACATCGCGCCGCCGGTCGAGACCACCTGCGTCGGGCAGGCCGGGTCGGCGGCGGCGGTCCTGCTCGCGGCGGGCTCACCGGGCCGGCGGGCCGCGCTGACCGGCGCGCGGATCCTGCTGCACGAGCCGGCGATCGAGGTGTCCCGGGGCTTCGCCACCGACCTGGACATCCACGCCCGCGAGGTGCTGCGGCTGCGGGCGCAGACCGAGGCGATCGTGGCGGAGGCGACCGGGCGCGACCCGGAGACCGTCCGGCGCGACCTGGACCGGGCGCGGTTCTTCAGCGCCGCCGAGGCCAAGGAGTACGGGCTGATCGACGAGGTGATCACCTCGCGCGCCTAGCGGCTCCGCGGGGCGTTTCGCCCCCCGGCCCGGTGCGGCCGCAAACAGCAGGGTTGGATCACGCTGGGTGCGGGAATCTTGTCACGGTATTCAGCGTTGGTCAGGGCAAGACCGCAAGCCGTCTGGGAGGCACGTGACGATGGCCGAGCGCGCACTTCGCGGCACCCGACTCGGAGCGACGAGTTACGAGAACGATCGCAACACCGATCTCGCCCCTCGGCAAGAGGTAGATTACACCTGCACCAAGGGCCACCGGTTCACCGTGACGCTCGCCGCCGAGGCCGAGGTGCCGATGACCTGGGAATGCCGTAACTGCGGCGCTACGGCCCTGCGGGTCGACGGGGAACTGCCCCAAGCCAAGAAGGGCAAGCCGCCGCGGACCCACTGGGACATGCTCATGGAGCGCAGGACCGTCGAGGACCTGGAGGAGGTCCTGGCCGAGCGCCTTGAGATCCTGCGGGCGGGGCGCAGGAAGTCCGCATGAACATCTGAAACACCTGGTTCTCGAGTCGAACGAGGCGGGCCCGTACCGGCGGCGGTACGGGCCCGCCTCGTCTCCGGGCGCCGGAACACCGGATACTGTTCAGCCGCCCGTCCGGGGGTGGACGAGGCCGCTCTCGTAGGCGGTGACGACGGCCTGGACGCGGTCGCGCAGCCCGAGCTTGCGCAGGATCCGGCTGACGTGGGTCTTCACCGTCTCCTCCCCCACGACCAGGCGGGCGGCGATCTCGGCGTTGGTGAGGCCGCCCGCGACCAGGCGCAGCACGTCGGTCTCGCGTGCGGTGAGGACGTCCAGGACGCCGGGCCCCCGCGCCGGCGGGCGGGGCCGCAGCCTGGCGAACTCCCCGATGAGGCGGCGGGTCACGGCGGGCGCGAGCAGCGCCTCCCCCGCGGCGACGACCCGGACGGCGTCGAACAGCCGCTCGGCGGTGACGTCCTTGAGCAGGAACCCGCCGGCGCCGGCGACCAGGGCGTCGTAGACGTGCTCATCGAGGTCGAACGTGGTGAGGATCAGGATCCGGGGGGCGCCGGGCTCGGCGGTGATGCGGCGGGTGGCCTCGATGCCGTCCATCACGGGCATCCGCACGTCCATCAGCACCACGTCGGGCCGGTGCTCCCGGCACGCCCGGACCGCGGCGGCGCCGTCGGCGGCGGTGGCGACGACGTCCAGGTCCGGCTGGGTGCCGAGCAGGGCCCCGAACCCGGCGCGGGCGACCTCCTGGTCATCGGCCACCACGACCCGGATGACCCCCGCGTGCGCGCCGCCCGCCTGCTCCCCCGTCATGGCGCCTCCGCCGCGGGGAGGGTCGCCTCCACCAGGAACCCGCCGAGCGGGCCGGGACCGGCGCGCAGGCGGCCGCCGACGGCGGCGGCGCGCTCGCGCATCCCGAGGACCCCGAGGCCGGCGGGCGCGGCGCCGGGCGCGGGACCGGGCCCGTTGTCGCGGACGCTGACGCGCAGCGCCTCCGGCGTGTACTCGATCTCCACGTCCACGGCGGCGCCGGGCGCGTGCCTGCGGGCGTTGGTGAGGGCCTCCTGGACGATCCGGTAGGCGGCCAGTTCCAGGCCCGGGTCGAGGACGGTGACGCACCCGCGCAGGATCAGCCGGGCGCCGGCGGCCCCCGAGTCGCGGGTCTCGTCGACCAGGTCGAGGAGCTGGCCCAGGCCGGGCTGCGGCCGGCGGGTGGGCTCGCCGCCGGCGTCCTCGCGCAGCACGCCGAGCAGCCGCCGCATCTCGGTGAGCGCGGTCCGGGCGGTGTCGCCGATGGCCGACAGCCGCTCGGCGCCCTCCTCGGGCATGCCGGGCACGGCCAGGCGCGCCGTCTCGGCCTGGACGGAGATCATCGAGATGTGGTGGGCGACGACGTCGTGCAGTTCGCGGGCGATGCGGGCGCGCTCGCCGCGCGCGGTGTGCTCCAGCAGCGTCGTCTCGAACGCGCGCCGGGACGCCTCCAGCGCGGCGCTCTGGGCACGGCGCCGGACGATCGCGCGGCGGGCGAGCTCCGCCCAGACGGCGGCCAGCGCGGCCAGGGCGGCGACGGCGGCACCGCCGTGCAGGACGCACGCGGCCAGGGCGGCGGCGGTGACCGCGACGGCGGCGGCGGTGATCCGGTCGCGGGCCAGCGCGAGCGGCAGGGTGGCGGCCACGTCCACCAGGATCGCCAGGGACAGCAGGGCCCCGGACCCGTGCGCGCGGTACACGGCCTCGGCGGCCCCGGCCGCGGCCAGGCACACGCCCGCCACCGGCCACTGCCACGGCCCCGGCCGGCGCGCCGCCCGGCGCCCGCCCGCTCTCCCGGACCCGTCACCGCTGCGCCCCACGGGCGCAATTGTGGCGTGAACGGCGGCGCGGCGCGTCCCTCCCCAGGGGGACGCCGCGTCCCCCGGCGGCCCCGCCGGAGAGCGCTCCGCGGTGGGACGACCGCGGGCCGCGCCGGACCGTAGCCTCCCGGACCATGGACGCGACAATCGAAGTGCGGGGCCTGCGCAAGCGGTACGGGCCGACGCTCGCCGTGGACGCCCTGTCGTTCACGGCCCGCCCGGGGCAGGTCACCGGGTTCGTCGGCCCGAACGGCGCCGGCAAGTCCACCACGCTGCGGATGATCATGGGGCTGGACCGGCCCGACGCCGGATCGGCGCTGGTGGGCGGGAGACCGTACCGGTCGCTGCGGACGCCGCTGTGCCGGCTCGGGGCGATGCTGGACGCCTCGGCGGTGCATCCGGCGCGGCGCGCCCGCGACCACCTGCGGTGGCTGGCCCACGCCGGCGGCCTGCCGCGCCGCCGGGTCGAGGAGGTCATCGAGCTGACCGGACGCTGGCGGGAGGTGAGGCGTCCACGCTTCCGGAAGA
>NZ_SMKB01000317.1:0-7145 GCF_004348575.1 Actinomadura sp. 7K534 | reverse complement strand
CCCCCGACCTGGCCCGCCCTGTCTCTGAGGGGAGGCACGCCGCATGACCACGCTCAATCACCACATGCCCGCGGCCCTCGGCGCACCCACCATGCCCACCAAGCACGCCGCCGAGACCGCCGCGCCCGCCCAACCGATCACGAACCCCAACGATGCCCCGCCCGGACCCGCCGCCGCTTTGGATGGCGCGGACACGTCTCACGACGCGTCGGGCGCAGCTGAACGCGACGCCTCGCAGGTCTCGCCGAGGGGACGCGCGCTGACCAGTAGCGAGTTCACCGCGGTTGCCGTGGTGGCCGCACTGGTGGCCGTCCTGGGGCTGCTGGGGTTCGTCAACAGCTTCGCCGCCGTCGCCGAGGCCGCCCGGCCGTCGTTCGGTCGGCTGGCCTGGACGGTCCCGCTCGGCATCGACCTGGGCATAGCCATCTTCGCCGCTCTCGACATCGTCCTAGCCCGGTTGGACATGCGGATTCGGTGGCTGCGGTTCATCCCGTGGGCGCTGACCGCCGCGACCGTCTACCTCAACGTCGCCGGTGAACACAGCGTGTTCGGTGCGGTCGCCCACGCGACCCTGCCCGCGCTGTGGGTGGTGGCGGTGGAGATCGCGGCGCACGTGATCCGGATCCGCGCCGGCATCGCCGCCGGAACCCGCATGGATGGCATCCGCACCTCCCGATGGCTCCTGGCGCCCTGGCCCACTATGAAGCTGTGGCGCCGCATGGTGCTGTGGGAGATCCGCTCCTACCCCGACGCACTCGCCCGCGAACGCGCCCGCGTCCTGGCCCTGACCGACCTGCAGGACACCTACGGCCGGTGGTCCTGGCGCCGCAACGCCCCCCGCCGCGTCCGTGCCCTGTACCGGCTCGGCGAACTCCCCACCGCCGAAGTCTCCGCAGAGACGGGCGCGACGAACGGCGCGCCGTCCGCTGGACCGTCCGGCGGACCGGCCGGGTACGGTCCCGCTCTGACCCCGGTGGACCGTCCGGCGCTGGAGTCCGGACCGTCCAGCCCAACCGGTGCCGGACCGTCCAGCCCAACCGGTGCCGGACCGTCCGCCGCGCCGTCCCGGACCCGCAAGCGGACGAGCGGCGCGCGGTCTACCCGTCGCACGAGTGGACCGTCCGCCCGCCGGTCCCGGACCGGCAAGCCCGCCACGCCGCCGCCGGACGTGGACGACCTGGTGCCGCTCGGGCGCCGCATCGCCGCCGACCTCGCCGAGTCCGGTCAGCCCCTCACGCGCAACGCGCTGGCCGTGCGGCTGCGCGAGGCCGGACAGAGCGCCGGTAACGCCCGCGTCGGCGCCCTGCTGGCCCGACTCAAGGCCGAACCCACCACCGATCCCAGCATCAACCCGCCGACCGCCAACCCGTCCGCCGTCGAGAACGCCGCCACGTCCGCCGAGGGAGACCACCAGTCATGAGCCACGCCAGGCCCATGGGCGAGGTCGTACGCCTGCCCGTCAAGCACACCGACCACGCTGCCGACGCCGACACGGCGCCCGCCCTTGACGCCCCGACCGCCGGACCGGACGAGACCGGCGTCCCGCCCACCGACCCGCCCGCCCCGGTCCCGTCCAGCGACCGCGACGGCGCCGAGGGCGACGGCGAGGCGATCGAGGGCCGCGTGCTGGTGGACCGCCCGGACACGTTCCGGCCGGACGTGCGCGCCCGCCGCACGGCCGGTGAGCGTGCGCAGCGCCGCCCGATCATCGCGCCATGGCTGCGCGACCGCGCCGAAGCCACAGCGACCGTGCGGTGGGCGGTCGGCTACGCCGGTCACGTCGCCGGCTACCACACCGCCCGCATCCCGCTCTACTCCCTGCGTCTGGCCATGCGGTCGCCGCGCGGACTGTACCGGGTGGCCGCGGGTACGTGGCGGTGGACGTTCGACATGGACGCCCGTCCGCTGCGCACGCACGCCATCGACCGCCGCAACGACGAGGCGTATCTCAAGCTGATGAGCGAGCGCAACGACCGCGTCCGCGCCCGCATGCTCGTCACCGGCGCCGGCCTCGCCGGTACCGGGCTGGCCGCCATGTCGGTGGCCGCCGCCGGCGGCGTCACCCAAACCGCCGTGCTGGCCGCCCTGGTGTTCCTGCTGGGCTGGATCGGCACCCCCACCGACCGGAGCATCCTCGACACCGCCGTCGTGTCGACAAAGGCGCCCAAGCTCACCTCGGAGATCGTGGTGCGGGCGCTGGCCGCCCTCGGCAACGCCGAGATCAACAAGGCCGTAGGCAAGGGTGGGTCCGGGATCACCTTCCCCGCACCGATCACCCGCGACGGCCCCGGCTGGCGCGCCGAGGTCGACCTACCGTACGGCGTCACCGCCACCGACATCATGGAACGCCGCGACCGCCTCGCCTCCGGCCTGCGCCGCCCCCTGGGCTGTGTGTGGCCCGAACCGGCCCATCACCAGCACGCCGGGCGGCTGGTGCTGTGGGTCGGTGACCAGGACATGAACCAGGTCCGCCCGCCGGTGTGGCCGCTGGCCAAGACCGGCGCAACCGCGGATGTGTTCAAGGCCATCCCGTTCGGCACCGACCAGCGCGGACGCCCCGTCACGCTCACCCTGATGTACGCCAACATGCTCATCGGAGCCATGCCCGGCGCCGGCAAGACCTTCGCCCTCAAGATCCCGCTGCTGGCCGCCGCGCTGGACCCGACCGCGCAGCTGCGGGTGTTCGAGCTCAAGGGAACCGGTGACCTGGACTTCGCCGAGAAGGTCGCCCACCACTACGGCAGTGGCCCGGACGACACCACCATCGGCGAGTGCCTCGCCAGCTTGCGCGAGGTCTACAAGGACCTTGAGCGCCGCGCCAAGACCCTCGCGCGGTTGCCCAAGGACGTGCGTCCGGAGAACAAGGTCACCCCCCAGTTGGCCGCGTCCAAAAGCTACGGGCTTGGGCCGCTGGTGTTCGTGGTGGACGAGTGCCAAGAGCTGTTCTCCCACCCCGAACACGGCAAAGAAGCCGGTGAACTCGCCACCGCGATCATCAAGCGCGGACGCGCCCTCGGCGTCATCCTCCTCCTGGCCACCCAGCGGCCCGACAAGGACTCACTTCCCACGGGGATCAGCGCGAACGTGGGCATCCGGTTCTGCCTGCGCGTCATGGGCCAGCTCGAAAACGACATGATCCTCGGCACCTCGATGTACAAGAACGGGATCCGCGCCACCACCTTCACCAAGCAGGACCGCGGCATCGGCTACCTGGCCGGCGAGGCCGACGAACCCCAGATCGCCCGCGGCTACTACCTCGACGGGCCCACCGCCGACCGCATCGCCGACCGCGCCCGCGCCGCCCGCCGCGCGGCCGGAACCCTCACCGGCTACGCCGCCGGCGAGGACACCACCCCCGCCGAGGGCGACAGCGCGTCCCTGCTGGACGACATCGCCGCCGTGCTGCTGCCCGGCGAAGACAAGGTGTGGTCCGAGACCATCGTGACCCGCCTCGCCGAACTCCGCCCCACCACCTACGGCGCATGGGCCGACCTGGACCCGACCGGCAAGGCCCGCCACCTGGCCGCCGCGCTCAAGCCCTACGGCATCGCCACGAGCCAGATTTGGGGACAGGACGAAACCGGCAAGGGCGGCAACCGCCGCGGCATCACCACCGCACACATCCTCGACGCCCTCAACGACCGCGGCGACACCACCCGGTGACACCGACACCGCCCGCTAGGTCTAGCGCCCGCCACCGCTAGACCTAGCGGCCCGGCTAGCGACCCAACCCCGCCACCACCAGCGATCAAGCATCTAGCGGCCCCTACCTGCACCCATGCCAAAAACCGCCCAGGAGACACCTGTGAGCCCCCTACTCGCCACCGCTAGCCACACCGCCCACCCGTCCGCCGCCTGGCTCATCCTCGCCACCCTCGGCGCGGTCGGCTACCTCGCCCACTGCGTCATCTGGCCGTATCGGGCGTGCCGTAAATGCCAGGGCGCCGGGCGGTTCCGCTCCCCGTCCGGCCGCGCCTGGCGCTACTGCAACCGCTGCAGCGGCAAGGGCGCACAACTCCGGCCCGGCCGCCGCGTCTGGACCCACCTCAAGAACACCAACCGCCACCGCAAGTGAAGGGGACGCGCCCGCCGCCGGACGCAAAGCGGCCCTCGGCGCACAAGCCACCAAGCACGCCGCCGAGAGCCGCACCCCCAACCGATCACGGACCCCAACGAGGCCCTAGCAGGAGGCACTTCCATCATGACGCAGACAGCGCCCGGCGTCCTGCCGCCGCCCAACATGGCCACGCTGTTCTACCTCGGCGCCCATCAACCGCACTGGCTGTGGAACGCCCGGTTCCCGCTGTTTGTCTCCCACCGCCAGCTCACGCGCAAAGCCCGGTTGCGGCCCGCGCTGTGCCGGTGGGCGCTGGACTCGGGCGGGTTCACCGAACTGTCGCTCAACGGCCGGTGGACCACCACGCCCGGCCAGTACGCCGAAGCAGGCGCCCGCTACGCCGAACACCTCGGCATGCCCGACTTCCTGTCACAACAGGACTGGATGTGTGAACCGTTCATGATCGAACGCACCGGCCTGAGCGTGCGTGAACACCAGCACCGCACCGTGGCCAACTACCTCGACCTGCGGGCGCTGGCCCCCACGCTGCCGTGGCTGCCGGTCGTGCAGGGCTGGACGCTGCCGGACTACCTCAAGTGCGTGGAGCTGTACGCCTCCGCCGGTGTGGATCTGGCCGCGCTGCCGTGCGTGGGTCTGGGGTCGGTGTGCCGCCGCCAGTCAACCGGCGAGATCGGCCACATCGTCGCCACACTCGCCGGACTCGGGCTCAAGCTGCACGGGTTCGGCGTCAAGACCGGCGGGTTGCAGCGCTACCGCCACCAGCTCGCGTCCGCCGACTCCATGGCATGGAGCTACAACGCCCGCCGCCTGCCGCCGCTGCCCGGCTGCAGCCACAAGAACTGTGCCAACTGCCTCATCTACGCCACGACATGGCGCGCCCGCCTGCTGACCGGCCTGGCCGCCCGCGGCCACCAAACCGACCTGTTCGCCCTGCCGACGCCCTACGAGGGGACTGCAGCATGACCAACCCCGCACCGCTGCGTGTGGTCGACGCCCGGCCCGCCGGTGACGACCTGGACGCGCCGCCGCACAGCATCGACGCCGAGCAATACGTTCTCGGCGCGGTCATGCTCTCGCCCACCGCGCTCGCCGAGGTCCGGCCGCTGCTGGACGGCGCCGACTTCTACCGGCCGGCACACGCGCAGATCTGGGACGCGGTGTGCGCGCTGGCCGACCGGGGCGCGCCCGTCGACCCGCTCGCCGTCGGCGCGCACATCGGCGCCCGGCACCTGGCCAAGATCGGAGGTGGCCCCTACCTCCACACGCTGATCAGCCGTGTCCCGGCCGCGGCGAACGCCGTCTACTGGGCGCACATGGTGCGTGATCTGGCCTACGCCCGCACCGTCGCCCAGACCGGTACCCGGCTCGTCCAGCTCGCCAACCTCGCTGAGGGCGACGCCGCCGACCTGCGTGCGCAGGTCGCCGCGCAGGTCGCCGCCGTGACCGGCGCCGACCGGCGAGGCTGGCCCGACCCGACGCCGCTGTCGACCGCGCCGGACCTGCCAGCGTTCCCGGTGTGGTGCCTGCCGGACTGGGCCGCCGAGTACGCCGCCAGCGTCGCCGACCTTACCCAAACGCCGGTAGACCTCGCCGGATGTCTCGCACTGGCCGCGCTCGCCGTGGCCGCCGCCGGCAACGTCACCGTCAACGCCGGGGCCTGGTCCGAACCGGTGAACCTGTTCCTGGTCATGGTCCTGCCGCCCGGCAACCGCAAGTCCGAGGTCTACAAGGCCATGACCGGCCCCATCCGCGCCGCCGAGGGCATCTTGACCGACCTGGCCGCGCCGCTCATCGCCGAGGCGATCATTGCCCGCAAGGTCGCCGAGGCCGACGCCGAGCGCACCGAGAAGGCCGCCACCGAACACCCCGACAGTCTCGACCGCCGCGCCGACGCCTCCGCCGCCAGGATGGCCCTCGACAACGCCACGGTGCCCGCCGAGCCCGCACTATTCGGCGGCAACGACTCGACCGTTGAGAAGGTCACCTCACGCCTGGCCGAACAGAACGGCCGCTATGCCGTCCTGGCGCCCGAGGGCGGCAAGCTGTTCTCGATCGCCGGTGGCCGCTACTCCGGTTCCCCCGACATCGGCGTGTTCCTGTCCGGGCACGCCGGTGAGGAAATCCGCATCGAACGCATGGGCCGCCCGTCCGAGCGCATCGACGCCGCCGCCCTCACCATCGGCGTGTGCCTGCAACCCGGCGTCCTGGCCGGACTCGGCGACACCCCCGAGTTCCGCGAACAGGGCCTACTTGGACGCCTGCTGATCACCATGCCGGAATCGATGCTCGGCCACCGCAACGCCAGGCCCGACCCGATCCCCGCACACGCCGCACACACCTATGAGCGGACGCTGACCGATCTCGTCCTGTCGCTGCGCAGGTTCGGCGACCCCGACGGCACACCCGTCGCCCTGACGTTCACCGGCGAGGCACAGGAAGCCGTCATCGACCTATTGGAAGCCACCGAGCCGCGATTTCGTCCAGGCTCCGGCGACCTGGCCCACATGACCGATTGGGGCGGCAAACTGGTCGGCGCCGTCGTCCGCATCGCCGCCCTTCTCCACCTCGCCAAGCACCTGCGCGACGGCTACGGGCGCCCCATCGACCTCGCCACGTTCCGGGAAGCCTGCCAACTCGGCGAGTACTTCACCGCCCACGCCCAAGCCGCCTATGACGCCATCGGCGCCGACCCCGCCGTCAACCACGCCCGCACCGTCCTGGACTGGGCACGCCGCACCGAGACCACCCGATTCACCGCCCGCGACCTCATGCGCGGCCCGCTGAAAAACCGTGTCCGCAAGGTCGCCGACCTTGACCCGGTCCTGCGCGTTCTGGGAACTCACGGCTGGATCCGACAGGTACCCGGACACCGCACCGGCGGACGGCCCACCTCACCGGCCTACGAGACACACCCCGACCTGTCGGAGGACACGCCGTGAGCCGATCCAGACGCCACTACGGCCCGTTAGGGCACCCGGCAAAGAGTCGGCATCCGGGACACCGGGACACGGGGACAGAAGCCGACACAAGCCCTTCTGTCGCCTTCTGTCCCCGTGTCCCCTGTCCC
>NZ_SMKB01000316.1:0-7146 GCF_004348575.1 Actinomadura sp. 7K534 | reverse complement strand
CGCCCGGCCCGTCCCGTCATCGCAGGCGTCCCGGAGCTGGCGCCGGATCGGTGATCCGGGGGATGCCTGACACGATGGGGATTTTCAGGGCTTCAGTATTGGCGAGCCACGAGCTCCGCTACCCCGGCTCCCGGTTCGTGGGCGTCCCCGACCCGACCGACCTCGCCCTAGGCAACGGCAACGTCACTCATCAGCGCCAGGAGCAGCAGCAAGTTCGTCCGTGGTGAAGCCGGGTGCTCGTGGCCGTACCCGCTACGCTAAGGGCCGGAGTTTGCCCGGAATAGACGAGCGCCCCGGGAGATGCCTCCCGGGGCGCTCGGACGTCCTGCCGTCAGGGTTCGGTCGGGTCGTCGTCCGGGGCCATCGACTTGATGATGCGGTCGAGGTCCTCCAGGGTGGCGAACTCGACGACGATCTTGCCCTTGTTGCGGCCCATGTCGACGCGCACCTTGGTCTCGTAGCGGTCGGAGAGGCGGTCGGCCAGCTCCTGGAGACCGGGAGCGGCGGGCTTCTTCCGGCGGCCCTGCCGCGGCGTCTTCGGTTCGTCGACCTCGCGCAGCGCGATGAGCTCTTCGAGCGCGCGCACGGAGAGCCCCTCCTGGACGATGCGCTGCGCCAGGTGCTCCTGAGCCTCGATGCTGTCGAGAGAGAGCAGGGCACGCGCATGGCCGGCGGAGAGGACTCCCGCAGCGACGCGGCGCTGAACAGCCGGCGGCAGGTTCAGTAGACGGAGCGTGTTGGTGATGTGCGGCCGCGACCGGCCGATCCGTCCGGCGAGCTGCTCATGGGTGGCGCCGAAGTCCTGGAGAAGCTGCTGGTACGCGGCCGCCTCCTCCAGCGGGTTGAGCTGCTGCCGGTGCAGGTTCTCCATGAGGGCGTCACGGAGGAGGTCGTTGTCGCCGGTGTCGCGGACGATCGCCGGGATGACGTCCAGCCCCGCCATCTTGGACGCACGCCACCGGCGCTCGCCCATGATGAGCTCATAGTCGTGGTCGCCCGACGTGACCTTGCGGACGACGATCGGCTGCAGGAGCCCGACGATGCCGATCGACTCGGCCAGCTCCGCCAGGGCCTGCTCGTCGAAGTGCTCGCGCGGCTGGCGCGGGTTGACGGTGATCGAGCTGAGAGGCAGCTCGGCGAAGTGGGCGCCGGCGACCGGCTCGAGCGGTGGCCCCGAGGAGGAGCCGTTCGCCGGGGGAGCCGCGGGGCCGCCCGGGAATCCCGGCTCGCCCATCTCGGCCGGGGCCGACGGGGGCGGCGAGGTGGGAATGAGGGCACCGAGGCCCTTTCCCAGGCCGCGTCGCTGCTGGCTCACTGGGCGGCTCCTCCATGGGCCATCTCCGAGGCGGCTTCGCTGTAGGCGAGGGCGCCGCTCGAACCGGGGTCGTAGGTCATGACGGACTGTCCGTAGCTCGGGGCCTCGGAGACCCGGACGCTGCGGGGGATCACGGTGTTGAGGACGACGTCGCCGAAGTGGTTGCGGACGTCCTCCGCGACCTGCGCGGCGAGGCGCGTCCGGGCGTCGTACATCGTGAGCAGGATCGTGGACACCTTCAGCTTCTGGTTGAGGTGCGCCTTGACGAGGTCGACGGTCCGGATGAGCTGCCCGAGGCCCTCTAGCGCGTAGTACTCGCACTGGATCGGGATGAGCAGCTCGTCCCCGCCGACCAGGGCGTTCACCGTGAGCAGCCCGAGGGACGGCGGGCAGTCGATGAGGACGTAGTCGAACTTCTCGGTGTCGTAGGCGTCGAGCGCCCGGCGCAGCCGCGATTCGCGGGCGACCTTGGAGACCAGTTCGATCTCGGCACCGGCGAGGTTGAGGGTCGCGGGCGCGCAGTAGAGGTTCGGGATCTCCGGCGCCGGGACGATGATGTCGGCGAGCGCCATGTCCTCGATCAGCACGTCGTAGATCGACGGGACCTCCGCGTGGTGCTCGACACCGAGGGCCGTTGAGGCGTTGCCCTGGGGGTCGAGGTCCACCACGAGCACCTGGGCGCCGTGCATGGCGAGCGACGCGGCGAGGTTCACCGAGCTGGTGGTCTTGCCGACGCCGCCTTTCTGGTTGGCGATGGTGATGACGCGGCATCTGGCCGGCCGCGGCCATTCCCGGTCCCTGCGGCCCGGCATCGTCTTCACCGCCGCGGCCGATGTTTCATGTGAAACCTTGGCGTCCTTGAGCGCCTCGCGCACGAGTTCTGACTCCCCCTGAGTTGGTCCCTTGCGCGGCCCGGGCGGCGCGGCGGCGGCCTGTGTCGGTACATAGCCGACGTTCTCGGCCGTCCCGGACGTCGTGCTGCCCCACATCGCGTGTCCAGAAGGCGCGGCCCCCGGCTCCTTGGCCGGGCCCTGCTCCTCCGGCGTCCCGTTGGGCGGTGCCGCCTCGCCGGGTCCGCCCAGGCCGAATGGCTGTTCGTCGGGGGATTCGCCTGTGCGGTCAGGCCGGCCCAGTCCTGGTCCCGTGCTCATGAAGACCTCTTCCTCGACCCTTTTGCACGCCGGGGTGCGCGCTGTCGTCGTCCGACAACCCCGCCTCGGCCGGCGACCACACGGACGAGCGTTGTCGGCGGATCGACCATACCTTGCCCGACTTGAAGCAGTTCGGTGGTCCGGGCACCGAACCGTTCCAGGACGGGTGCCGCCTCGTCCAGTTCGGCGGCGGCCCGCTCCCCCTTGAGCGCGAGCAGCTCGCCTCCCGGACGCAGCAGCGGAAGCGCCCAGGTCGCGAGCCGTTCGAGCGGCGCGACGGCCCGCGCGGTGGCCACGTCCACGGAGAACTCCTCGACGACGTCCTCGGCCCGCGCCCGGCGCACCACGACGTTCGGCAGGTCGAGCATCTCGACGCACTCGTTCAGGAAGGTCGTACGGCGCAGCAGCGGTTCCAGCAGGGTGACCCGCAGGTCGCGCCGGACGATCGCGAGCACGATGCCAGGCAGCCCGGCCCCCGAGCCGATGTCGACGACCTGCGCGTCCGCCGGAATCACCTCGGACACCACCGCGCAGTTGATCAGGTGGCGTTCCCAAAGACGGTCGACCTCGCGCGGCCCGATGAGCCCGCGCTCGACGCCGGCCTCGGCGAGGAACGCCGCGTAGCGCTCCGCGACCGGCAACGCGTCACCGAATACCTCCCGTGCAATCCCCATCAGACGAATCGTTCCACAGAACCAAGCGTGCGCGTGCACGCGAAACGTCCGTCCTTGGGTTTGAAGCCCACACCACCTGCCTGGGCGACCCGGGTCGAGGGCGGACGGACCGGTCGGCGGAGCCGCTGGACCCTTGCGTAATGGCAAGAACCACATGACCCGTCGGCATAACCTCGTCTCCTCGGGTAAAGGCGGTGTGTCGCCCGACCTCCCCCGGAAGGAGCTCCGACAGATGGGAATCGGAGTCAGTCTCGCATTCATCGCCATCGGCGCGATTCTCGCGTTCGCCCTCCGCGTCGAGCTCAGTGGCATCGACATCACCCTGGTCGGCTGGATCCTGATCCTGGTGGGGCTCATCAGCATGGGATTCACCCTCCGGTACACGCGGCCCCGGCGCCGCGCCGGCCGCATCGTCGGCGCCGACCCCGCCTACGGGGACGAGCCGGGAACCGTGATCCATGAGGAGCACATCGTCGAGGACCCGCCCCGCGCCGGACGTCCGGCCGAGCGAGTCGAACGGGTGATCGAACACCCGGCGGACGAGGGCGTGACGCACACCAACGTCGCGCAGGACCCGGCGTACGCCCAGGACCCCGCATACGCGCAGGACCCGGCCGTGCAGAACGCGTCCGGCCTCGATGCGGAGGGACGGGCCGTCCCGCAGCGCCGCCGGTGGCGCCGGACCGCCCGGAGGTAGCCGCCCGCCGCCGATCCTGCTCGGTGTGCTCGGGCGGCGGCGCACACCGAGCTCCCAAGGGGCCCCGCGCCGGGCAGGGCGCGGGGCCCTCCTAAACGTTATCCACAGGCGGCGATTCCCCATGCCCTCGCCCACCGGGGACTTGACACTGGGACTAAGCGGGTCCGCCCCCGGGCGGGAGGGGCACGTCTTTCAACAACCCGCGCTCATCACCAAACAGCCACCATCCACCCCGCACTCAATCGCCCATACGCCCTAATCTCCACGGACGCCCGGCCCACGGACGCCCCGCCCTCCCCCGACCCAGCGGGGCTCCGCGCCACGGGTCGAGGGCCTCGTTCAGGTGCCCGAGAGCCTCCGCCCGCGCCGCGGCGGCAGCCCGGCGCGCAACGACGTCCACCGCTCGCCCGCTCGGCCGCTCGCCGCCACGCGTGCGCCCCGCGCTTTCGACTCGTGCACGCTGCACCCCCCTTGGCCGGCCAATGCGAACGGCCCCGGTGCCCGGGGGCATCGGGGCCGTTCGTGAGGTTGTGCGTAGGGCGGCCGAGCAGAACGGCCGCCGGTGTCAAGCGGGGTAGATGACCACGTAGCGGTCGGGCTCCTCGCCCTCGGACTCGCTGCGCAGGCCCGCCGCGGCGACCGCGTCGTGGACGATCTTGCGTTCGAACGGGGTCATCGGCGCGAGCGGCTTCGACTCGCCGCTCTGCTTGACCTCGTCCGCGACGTCGGTGCCGAGCTTGGTCAGTTCGGCGCGCCGGCGCTCGCGGTAGCCGCCGATGTCGAGCATGAGACGGGTACGGTTGCCCGTCTGCCGGTGGACGGCCAGGCGGGTCAGCTCCTGCAGCGCCTCCAGTACCTCGCCGCGTTTGCCGACCAGCTCGTCCAGGGACGCGCCGACGACGGCCACGATCGCGCGCTCGCCCTCGACGTCCATGTCGATGTCGCCGTCGTAGTCACCGATGTCCAGCAGGCCCTCGATGTAGTCGGCGGCGATCTCGCCTTCCTGCTCGAGCGCCTGGACGTCGACCTCGGTCGTGTCGGTCTGGCTCAACGGGGTCTCCTTCTCCGGCACGTGCTCGGGGTTCAAACTAGCGCTTCGGGGTGCCGCTGCGCTTGCTGCGCGGCTTGCGGGTCGGCTGGTTGCGCACGACCTTCGGCTTGTCGTCCGTCTCGGGGACGGTGTCCGTCTCCTTCTTGAGCTTCGTCTTGCCGCCGGAGGAGCCCTGGCCGTTCTTCGAGGCGGAGGTCTTCGCACCGGTCTTGGTACCGGACTTGGTACCGGACTTGGCACCCGCCTTCGCACCGGTCTTCGTGCCGGTCTTCGAGCCCGACTTGCCGGACGTGGTCGGCGTGTCGGCGTCCGCGCTGGGCGGCGGGTACTTCTTGAAGATGTAGTGCTGCTGCGCCAGCGTCCAGCTGTTGGACGTGACCCAGTACATGAGGACGCCCAGCGGGAACCCGAGGCCGAAGAGACCGAACAGCGGCGCGAGGAAGACCATCATCTTCTGCGCCTGCATCATCGGGTTGTTCTCGTCGGTGATGGGCTGGCGCTTCATGCTCGCCCGGACGGTGAAGAACGTCGTGATGGAGCTGATCACCACCGCGATGGCGGTGATGATGATGGCGGTCCAGCTCTTGGGGTCGGAGCCCCAGGCGTTCAGGAAGGTGTCCGGGATGTGGGCACCGAGGATGCTGGCGTGCTGTGCACTCGCCACGAGGTCGGCCGAGACGGCGAAGACGCTCTCGCCCGGGTCGGCGTCGGAGATCTTCTTCAGCGTCTGGAACAGCCCGATGAAGATCGGCATCTGGACCAGGAGGGGCAGGCAGCCCGCCAGCGGGTTGGCGCCGTTCTCCTGGTAGAGCTTCATGACCTCCTGGTTGAGGCGCTGCTTGTCGTTCTTGTATTTCTTGCGCAGCGCCTGGACCTTGGGGTTCAGCTCCTGCATCTTCCGCGAAGCGTGGATCTGCTTCACGAACAGGGGGACGAGGATGAGCCGCAGCAGGACCGTGAGCAGGATGATCGAGCCGCCCCAGGCCCATCCACTGTCCTCGGGGACGAAGGTGCTCAGCCCCGTGTGGATCCACACGATGAGCTGAGAGACGATCTCGTACAACCAATCAAGCACCGGGCAGCTCCTTGGGCTCTGCTAGGGCGGGGCCGCTCTCCGCGCGGCCGGAGTTCGAAGAAGCCGCCGCGGATCGCCTCGGGGACGGCTCCCCGGGGCCCCCGGAGGGGTTCGATCGCTCCTGAGGAACGTGCTCCCCAGGCTCCCCGGAGAAGGGCGTCTCGGACGACTTCTTCGGCGGCACCGGGTCGTGACCCCCGGGGTGGAAGGGGTGGCACCGCGCGATGCGGCGGGCCGTCAGCCACGTGCCGCGCAGCGCCCCGTGCACCTGGAGGGCCTCCAGGCCGTACGCGCTGCAGCTGGGCTGGAATCTGCACTGCTGCCCGAGCAGGGGACTCAAGAAGCGGCGGTAGGCGCGGACGAGAAGGATCAGCAGACTCGCGACGGGGCCCGGGGACCCCGTCGGGTGCTGGGACGGATTCACCGTCCCCTGCCGACTCCTCATCTTCGCCCCTTGGACGCGGGCCGCAGCAGCCGATCGAGCGCCGACTCGAGATCCGCGGCCGTTTCGTCAGGACGCGCCGTCCCCGCCCGGGGGTTGGCGCGCACTACGAGCAGGCTACCCGCTGGCAGCCGGTCGAGGTGCGGGCGCACCAGGTGCCGGAGGCGCCGCCGCACGGAGTTGCGGACGACGGCGTTCCCCACGGTGCGGGCCACGATGAACCCGACCAGCGGCGGGGCGTCCGCGCCGGTCTTCTCGTCCGGCTGAAGCAGGTGCACCACGACAGTTGGCCGTCCGGCGCGGCGCCCGCGCCGGACGGCCAACGTGAAGTCGTCCCGCCGCCGCATCCGGTTTCCGGACGGCAGCACAGTGAAGTGGTGTCAGACCGCGATGCGGGCGCGGCCCTTGCCGCGCCGGTTGGTCAGGATCGCCCGGCCGGCGCGAGTGCGCATGCGCAGCCGGAAGCCGTGCTTCTTGTGGCGACGACGGTTGTTCGGCTGAAAAGTACGCTTGCTCACTTGAGGCTCCAGTGCTGCGGTCGGTTCGGCTGAAAAGGCGCGATGTCTCGCATCGAGGGCCGCGTTCGGTCCCCCGCAGCGGGGGCCCACCCGAGCTCGCCTTGCGTAACTGCCGGCGGGCACGCGTCATCTCCGTCGATGCGACTCGACCTCAGCACGTTACGGGCTGACCGGGTACCCGGTCAAACGCGGCGGCCGGGCCGGAGCGGGGCGAGCGGACGGT
>NZ_SMKB01000315.1:0-7181 GCF_004348575.1 Actinomadura sp. 7K534 | reverse complement strand
CCCTTGGCCGGTGTGCCCTTGGCCCCCATGCCCTTGGCCGGTGTGCGCCTGGCCCGCGCGTGCGGTCCGGACGGCGGTGGGGAGGGCGGGACGAGGACTCGTCCTCCCGCGGGAGGTGTCGTGCGGCACAGGGGACTCCGGCTCGGCGGGGACGGACGAAGATTTCCTCATTTGTACCGCGTAACCGGTGGGTAGGGCAGTGGAACGGCGATCTTTCCGCTTACCGGCACGTTCCGAGCGTCGCCGTCTCGGCGATCTCCCGCGAGGAGGAGCCGGCCATGACCCGGTAGCAGCCGTCCGCGACCTTCCACGCCTTCGCGCCTTCGTTCCAGTAGGCGAACGAGCGCGAGGACAGCGGGAACGTCACCTGCGTGCTCTCGCCTGGCGCGAGCGTGACCTTCGCGAAGCCCTTGAGCTGCTTCGGCGGCTGCGGGACGTCCACACCCGGCGACGGCATGCCGATGTACAACTGCGGCACGGCGATGCCCTTGCGCGACCCCGTGTTCGTCACCGTCACCCTGGCGGAGTCGGTGTCGGCCACAAGGTTGCTGTAGCGGAACGTCGTGTAGGACAGCCCGTGCCCGAAGGGGAAGCGCGGCGCGATGCCGTTCGAGTCGTAGTGCCGGTAGCCGACCATGACGCCCTCGGAGAACGTGACGTTCTGGTTGGTGCCCGGGTACTGCGCAGGGTTCCCCGATGTCGGCGCGTCGTTCTCGTTGACGGGGAACGTCACGGGGAGCCGTCCTCCTGGGTCCACGTCCCCGTACAGGACCCGGGCCAGAGCGTTCCCGGCCTCCTGGCCCGGATACCAGGCTTCGACGATGCCCTTCACCTGCCCGGCCCAAGGAGTGAGCACAGGGCCGCCCGTGTTCAGCACGACGATGGTGTTCGGATTGGCCTTGGCGACCTCGGTGATGAGCGCGTCCTGATCACCCCGCAGGGGTTCGCCGCACTGCAGCGTGAGGCAGGACTTGTCGAAGAACTCGCCCTGGCTGTCGGTGGCGAACACGATCGCCACGTCCGCCTGCCTGGCCAGGTCCGCGGCCTCGGCGTGGTCGTCCCCGTTGGTGTGGGACAGCCGCGTGCCGGCCCCTGCGCGGCGCGCGATGCCCTGCTGAGCGCTGACCGTGGTGAACGGGACGACCTGCGCCGAGCCGTGGCCGCTCGGGCTCTCCTGCGCGGCCCGCCCGATCAGCGCGATCGACCCGGGCGCATCCAGTGGCAGGACGCCGTCGTTCTTCAGCAGCGTGATCCCGGACTCCTCGATCTTCCTGGCGGCCGTCTCGCTCGCCGTCCGGTCGATGGCGGTGAGGTCGTTCGGGTACTTCTGCCGGTCGAACAGGCCGAACCGGAACATCGTCCGCAGGATGTTGCGGACGTGCCCGTCGACGGTCGCCTGCGTGACCTTCCCTTGCGAGACGGCCATCTTCAGCATGAACGCGTTGTACCTGAGGCCGACCGGCAGCTCCATGTCGAGCCCGCCGTTGGCCGCGTCGGCGGCGTCCTTCGGGGCGAAGTGGTCGGAGGCCACGTAGCCCTGGAAACCCCACTCCGACCGCAGGACGTCGTTGAGGACGGCGCCGTCCTCGCACGCCCACCGGCCGTTCAGCTTGCCGAACCCGCACATGACGGTCGCCGCGCCGCCCTGCTTCACGGCGGCCTCGAACGGCGGCAGGTAGATCTCCCGCAGGGTGCGCGGATCCACGGTCATGCCGAGCGTCAGCCGGTCGGTCTCCTGGGTGTAGACGGCCATGTGCTTGACCGCCGTCATCACGCCCTGGGACTGCGCGGCCTCGATCCAGGGCACCCCGAGCGCCGCCGACAGGTGCGGGTCCTCGCCGAAGCCCTCGAACGTCCGGCCGTTGCGGGGGGTGCGCAGGACGTCCACGGTCGGGCCGAAGACGACGTCGTTGCCGCGGTGCCTGGCCTCCCACGCCACCGTCCGGCCGTACAGCGCCGCGGTGTCCCGGTCGAAGCCCGCCGCGAGCGCGATCGGCGCGGGCAGCGCGGTCGCCTTGCCCTGCCGGACGCCCGCCGGCCCGTCGGCCATGTGGACGGGCGGGATGCCGAGCCGCTCGATCCCGTCGTTGGTGTCGGCGTGCGCGGTCTCGAAGTACCCGCCGAGCGGGCCGCCGAACGGGTCGTCGGCGGCCAGCATCGAGATCTTCTCGTCGGCGGTCATCCGCGGCAGCAGCAGGTCCGTCCGCCGGTCCGGGGTGAGCGACGGGTCGCACCACGGCCGCTCCGCCGGGTCGCCGCACCGCCCCGCCTCGGCGCGCGCCTGGCCCGGAACCGACACCGCGGCGAGCGCCAGCACGGACGCCAGCGCGCCCGCGGCCGGCAGCCATCTGCCCACCCGCATCCACATGGCGACATTTGTGCCACCAATCAGTGGGAAAGTTCTAGTGCACCGGGGAAAATTGACCGGATCGTGTCATATGAGACGTCACGTGCTCCGGGTGGTGGCCGCCACCGCGAGTTCCGACAGCGCCCGGTGCGCCTCCTCGTCGATCGGCGCGGCCGCCAGGGCCCGCTCGGCCTCGGCCTGGTAGCGCTCGATCATCTCCTCGCAGGCGGCGAGCCCGCCGGTCTCCTCGATGATCGCGCGCAGCTCGTTCACCCCCGCGGCGTCGAGTTCCGGGTCGCCGAGGCGGCGCCGCAGCGCCGCGGCCTGCGCCGCGGACGCGTGCTCCAGCGAGAGCGCGACGAGGACGGTCCGCTTGCCCTCGCGCAGGTCGTCGCCCGCGGGCTTGCCGGTCTCGGCGGGGTCGCCGAACACGCCGAGGACGTCGTCGCGGAGCTGGAAGGCGATGCCGAGCGGCAGGCCGTAGCCGGTGAGCGCGGCGGTCACGTCCGGGCGGGCCCCGGCGAGCTCGGCGCCGAGGTGCAGCGGCCGCTCGATCGTGTACTTGGCGCTCTTGTACTCCACCACCCGCAGCGCCGTGGCGACGGTCGCCTCGCCGCGGGTGCCCTCCAGCATGTCGAGGTACTGGCCGCACATGACCTCGGTGCGCATCAGGTCGTAGACGGCGCGGCCGCGCCGCCGGCTGCCGTCGTCCAGCCCGCAGGTCTCGAACATCTCGCCCGACCAGGCCAGGCACAGGTCGCCCAGCAGGATGGCGGTGCCGGAGCCGAACGCCTCGGCGTCGCCCGGCCAGCCCTGCGCGTGGTGCAGCGCCTCGAACCTGCGGTGGACGGACGGCTGGCCGCGCCGGGTGTCGCTGGAGTCCATGACGTCGTCGTGGATCAGCGCGCTCGCCTGCAGCAGCTCCAGGGACGCGGCCGCGGCCACGATGCCGCCGCCGTCCGCACCGCCCGCCGCCCGCCACCCCCAGTAGCAGAACGCGGGACGGAGCCGCTTGCCGCCGCCGAGGAGGGCGTCCAGGGCGGACAGCATGGGCACGAGGTCGTCACTGATGGTCAGCAGGGCCGGGCGCTGCCGGTCGACGAAGGCCAGGAGCGCCTCGTCGACCTCCTTGCGGATACGGCTGGTCGACATGCCGAGATCGTATCCACCTGGGAAGATTCAACCGTCCGCCAGGGAAGTGAGAAGACTCTAGATCGGCGGAAATAGGGACATAACGACTATCCGGTGTGCCGAGCGTCACCCCTCTCGACGTCCGCGGGGGCTTCTGTAGGGTTGGAGAATGCGACGCCTGCGCCCAGACCGGCCCCCCACCGTCCGAGAGCTGCTGGCCTCGGGGGGCAGGTCCTTCTCGTTCGAGTTCTTCCCGCCCAAGACCGACAAAGGCGCGCTGAACCTCTGGCGCGCGGTCCGCGAGCTCGAGTCCCTGCAGCCGACGTTCGTGTCCGTGACCTACGGGGCGGGCGGCGGCACCCGCGACAAGACCGTCGACATCGTCGAGCGCATCGCCACCGACACCACCCTCACGCCCGTCGCGCACTTCACCGCCGTCGACCACTCCCAGGCCGAGCTGCGGAACCTCATCGGCCGGTTCGCCGCCGCCGGCGTGCGCAACGTCCTCGCGCTGCGCGGCGACCCGCCCGGCGACCCGATGGCGGAGTGGGTCAAGCACCCCGACGGCGTCGAGTACGCCGCCGACCTCGTCCGGATGATCCGCTCCTACGGCGACTTCTGCGTCGGCGTCGCCGCGTTCCCCTACAAGCACCCGCGCTCGCCCGACATCGAGAGCGACACCCGCTACTTCATCGAGAAGTGCCGCGCCGGGGCCGACTACGCCATCACCCAGATGTTCTTCCGCGCCGAGGACTACTTCCGGCTCCGCGACCGCGTCCAGGCCGCGGGCTGCGACGTGCCGATCCTGCCGGGCATCATGCCGGTCACCCAGATGAGCACGATCGAGCGCTCCGAGCAGCTGTCGGGCGCGCCGTTCCCGCCCGAGGTCAGGGCCCGCTTCGAGGCCGTCGCCGACGACCCCGAGGCGGTGCGCCGGCTCGGCATCGAGCACGCCGCCGAGCTGTGCCGCGAACTGCTCGAGCAGGACGCGCCCGGCATCCACTTCATCACGTTCAACAAGTCGACGGCGACGCGCGAGGTCTACGGCCTGCTCGACGCCGCCTCGTACGGCGGCAGGGGCAGCGCCCCGCCCATGACCGCGTAGCGGGGGCCGCCGCCGGGGAACTCGAAGTCGGTCAGCAGGTCGGTCATGCCGACCGAGCGGTAGAGGGAGCGGGCCGGGGTGTCCGGCCGCCTGTCCAGCGTCGACAGCACGACGGTCCGCTCCGGCCGCCCCTCGCACAGCGCGCTCAGCAGGCTCCGGCCGAGGCCGCGGCCCTGGAACTCCGGGCGGACGTGCAGCTCCGCCACCTCGAACGTGTCGTCCAGCCACGCCTCGGCGTGCTCAGGCCCCTCCCTGGCGCTCAGCGCCTGGAAGACGACGTCGTGCCACCACTGGCCGCGCGTCCCGTGGAATCCGTACGCGAACCCCTGGACCGGCCCCGGCAGGACGGGCAGCGCGCTACGCCGCTCGACCACGAACGCCCGGAAACCCGCGTACGACGCGTGCCGTTCCATGATGGTGTGGCGGCCCGGAAGCTGCTCGTTCGGCGGCTCCATCGCGGCCGCGTACACTTCCAGCATCGGGTCGAGCCTGCGTAGGAAGGCGCGTTCGTCGATCTCGCGCAGCTTCGCGTCCCTCACGCGACAGAGACTAGACCCGCGGGACGCCCCGCCGGGCCCCGGAAAGGCGATCGCCGGGAGGTCACCCGCCGCCGACGGCCTTGCGGACCGACTCCTCGTCGCGGGCCACGACCGCGCCCTCGCCGGTCACGACGATCGGCCGCTGGATCAGCACCGGGTTCGCGACCATGATCTCGATCCAGCGGGCACGGTCCCGCTCCAGGTCCTTCAGCCCCAGTTCCTTGGCTACCGGCTCGTTGAGGCGCGCCACGTCCCACGGCTCCGCGCCGATGCCGGTGAGCACCGCGTCGAACTCCTCCGCCGTGGGCGGCTCGTCCAGGTAGCGGCGCTCGGTGTAGGCCACGCCCGCCTCGTCCAGCGCGGCCTTCGCGGCCCGGCTCTTCGAGCAGCGCGGGTTGTGCCAGATCTCCATGATCACTCCACCTCCGCCGGGGTGCCCCCGGTGATCCTGAGCAGTTCCTCGTACGTCGTCGGGAAGACGGTGTGCGGGTGCCCGCCCGCCGCCCAGACCTGGTCGTACCTGTCGAGCCAGACGTCCACGAGCGTCCGGACCGGCTCCGGGTGGCCCAGCGGCGCTACGCCCCCGATCGGCTGGCCCGTCGCGTCCCGCACGAACTCCGGCGACGCCCGCTTCACCTTCTCCGCCCCCACCAGCGCCGCGACCTTCGCCGTGTCGACCCGGTGCGCGCCGCTCGTGAGCACCAGCAGCGGCGCCCCGTCGGCGTCGAACACCAGGCTGTTGGCGATCGCCCCCACCGCGCAGCCGAGCTGCTCCGCGGCGGCCTGCGCCGTCCGCGCGGAGTCGGGCAGCTCGACGATGGTCCCGGTCGCGCCCCGGTCGAGCAGGGCCTTCGCGACGCGTTCGGCATTCGGATGCATGGGAAGCACTTTAAGCTCAGCGCATGCGAGGGAGACCCATCGGCACGGGAATGACCGCGCCGCTTCTGGCCGCCGTCGTCCTCCTGGCGGGCTGCAGCGGGACGGACGAGGCGGCGCCGCAGCCGCCGGCGAGCTCACCGTCAGCGAAACCGACGACTTCCACACCTACGCCTACCCCGACACCCACGCACCGCAGGCTCAAGCCTGGAGCGAAGGGCTCCGATGTAGAGGAGCTCCAGCGGCGCCTCAAGGCCCTCAACTACGACCCGGGCAAGGTGGACGGGAAGTACGGGCCCTCCACCGAGATGGCCGCGTGGGCGTTCCAGGCGGTCAACCGCATGAAGCAGAAGAGCACCCTCGGCAAGTCGTTCTGGGAGGCTCTGGCCGCACCCAAGGAACCGCGTCCGATGGCCAAGAAGCGCGAGAAGGATCGCGTGGACGTCGACCTCAAGCGCCAGTACCTCGTCCTCTACAAGGACGGTGAGCCGCGCCTCATCTCGCACGTCTCGTCGGGCTCGGGGGAGTACTACTGCGCGAAGGACCGCGGGGCCACCGTCCCCCGGTGCCGCTACGCCACCACCGGCACCGGCGACTTCCGGACGGGACGCCGCTTCACCGGCTGGGAGACCTCGCCCCTGGGCCGGCTCTACAACCCGATCTACTTCAACGGCGGCATCGCCTTCCACGGCGCGCTGAGCGTGCCGAAGCACCCCGCCTCGCACGGCTGCGTCCGGATGCCGATGCACATCGCCGAGTACTTCCCCGACCTCCTCGGAGACGGCGTCCCGGTGCACGTCAGACGGCCTCGCTAGGGCCCCGCGGCGTACTCCCGGCGAACTGTCGTACCCCGTTGTTCTACTGCTGTCATGCCCGCTGACCTGCGGGATGCGACACACGTTCGAACACGTTGACGAATCGCCGTCAGGGCGGTTTACTGGTCAGTGCGTCGAACTTATGTTCGATGTGGTGCGGGACTCGCGGCCCGCACCAGGGCGACGTCCCCGCCGATCGCGGTGTTTCGGCGGGACGGACGGCCGGGCGGAGTGAGGGGAAGCTCTCCGCCCGGCCGGCCCGAGCCCCGGAAGGAGGCAGAAATGTCCGGAACGAGGACCGCACGCGGAATCCACTCGGCCGCACAGCCCGTCCCGCCGCCGAGCCCCCGCCACCGTCCCATGCCCCC
>NZ_SMKB01000314.1:0-7184 GCF_004348575.1 Actinomadura sp. 7K534 | reverse complement strand
GCCCGGACCCGTCACGGCGAATCGCGGCAAATCGTGTGATCGGCGCCACATCCCGCGATGTCACATTCGCCGTACCGGATCAGTCGTATGCACAGAGCGCGGCAAGCGCGTGGACGAGGCTGTGCGACGAGAGGACGTTGACGATGGCGGGGATTCGGACGGCCGGCGGCGGGCCGGGCGGGCCCAGGCCGCCGAAGGCCGTCGAGGGGACGGCGCAGGCCCTCGACGAGCGGTTCGGGACGACCGGGTTCGCCCGCAGGTCCCTGCGCAAGGCGTTCCCGGACCAGTGGAGCTTCCTGGTCGGCGAGATCGCGATGTACTCCTTCGTGGTCGTCCTGCTGACCGGCCTGTTCCTCACCTTCTTCTTCAAGCCGAGCATGCAGGAGGTGATCTACGACGGCTCCTACACCCAGCTGCAGGGCGTGGCGATGAGCGAGGCGTACGCCTCCACCCTCGACATCAGCTTCGACGTGCGCGGCGGGCTGCTCGTCCGGCAGATCCACCACTGGTCGACGCTCATCTTCATGGCGTCGATCCTCGTGCACCTGCTGCGCAACTTCTTCACCGGCGCCTACCGCAAGCCCCGGGAGCTGAACTGGCTCATCGGGATCCTCATGTTCATGCTCGTCATGCTGAACGGCCTGTTCGGCTACTCCCTGCCGGACGACCTGCTGTCGGGCACCGGGCTGCGGATCCTGGAGGGCGTCCTCGCGTCGCTGCCCCTGATCGGCTCCTACGCGGTGATGTTCCTCTTCGGCGGGGAGTACCCCGGCACCGCGATCATCCCGCGGCTGTACGTGATCCACATCCTGCTCATCCCGGGGCTCCTCGCGGCGCTGATCCCGCTGCACGCGATCGTGCTGACGTGGCGGCAGACCCACACCCAGTTCCCCGGCAAGGGCAGCACCAACCGGACCGTCCGGGGCTACCCGTTCTTCCCGGTGTTCATCGCCAAGACCACGTCGATGTTCCTGTGGGTGATCGGCGTCACCGTGCTGCTCGCGGCGCTGTTCCAGATCAACCCGGTCTGGCTGTACGGCCCGTACGACCCGGGCGCGATCAGCTCCGGGTCCCAGCCCGACTGGTACATGGGCTGGCTGGAGGGCGCGCTGCGCATCATGCCCGCGTGGGAGATCACCGCGTGGGGGCACACGGTCCCGATGAGCGTGCTCGTCCCGGCGCTGGTCGTGCCCGGCCTGCTGTTCACGGGCCTCGCCGTCTACCCGTTCGTCGAACGCTGGGTCACCGGCGACCACCAGATCCACCACCTGCTGGACCGCCCCCGGGACGTCCCGGCGCGCACCGCCATCGGCGTCGCCGGCGTCGTGTTCTTCGGGACGCTCTGGCTCGCGGGCGCCAACGACGTCATCGCCGAGCGGTTCCACATCTCGCTGTTCGCGACGACCTGGTTCTTCCGCGGGCTGATCATCCTCGGGCCGGTCGTCGGCTACGTCGTCGCCTACCGCATCTGCCTCGGCCTGCAGCGCCGCGACCTCGGCCTCGTCCAGCACGGCCTGGAGACCGGCATCATCCGCCGGGCCCCGGACGGCGGGTACAGCGAGGTCGAGCGGCCCCTCTCCGACGAGGCGATCGCCCCGATCACCGACCCGCGACCGGCGCCCGCCGCCGTCCTGGAGGTCCCGCGGCCGATCGGCGGCGTCGAGAGCCCGCGCGCCCGGCGGGTCACGACCCGGGTGCGCGCCGCCCTCAACCGCCGGTACCGGACGGACCTCGCGGTCGTCCCGGAACGGCGCCCGGACGCGGAGCACGGGAACGGCGAGCACGGCAACGGCGAGCACGGGGGCAAGGCCCTCGGCGGCGGCAACGGGTCGGTCAGCGTCCGAAAAGGTGGTGGATGACGGGACGAGCGGCGGCCACGGGATCGTCGCCGAGGTCGGCGGGCAGGGCTCCGCTCAGCCAGAGATGGGCGAAGCCGTGCACGATCGACCAGGCGGCGATCGAGGCCGTCCGGCCGCCCTCCCCGGCGCCGCGGACGCCCTCGGTCAGCACCCGGCTCGCGCGGTCCCGGCCGGTGCGGACCTCCGGGTCGTCCGGCCGGTACAGCTCGGGCCGGAAGATCACCTCGAAGTAGGGCCGGTGCTCGACGGCGAACCGGACGTAGGCGAGGCCCAGCTCGTCCAGTTCGCCGCCCGCGGCCTCCAGGGAGTCGGCGAACCGGGCGTAGCCCTCGGCCGCGACGGCCGTCAGCACCCCCGCCCGGTCGCCGAAGTGGTGCGCGGGCGCGGCGTGCGAGACGCCGGCGCGGCGCGCCAGCTCGCGCAGGCTCCAGGCGGCCGGGCCCGACTCGGAGATCGCATCGACGGCCGCCTCGATGATGGTCCGCCGCAGGTCGCCGTGGTGGTAGCTGCCGCCGCTCATGGCCGCATCATATCTTGCCAATGACAAGTTCCGTGCGCGGACCCGGCGCGGCGGCTAGTCGTTCTCCTTGGCGAACTCGCGCAGCCCCGGCAGGTTCACCACGGTGATCTTGCGCCAGCCGGTGCGGATCAGGCCCTCCCGGCGCAGGCCGTGCATGGCCCGCGCGACCGTCTCGCGGGACGCGTCCATCCAGCTGCCCAGCTCCTCCTGCGACAGCGGCGGGCCGATCTCGATCGAGCCGTCCGGCGCGGGCGGCGCGTGCTGGACGGACCGTTCGGCGAGCTCGGCCAGGAGCATCGCGAGGCGCCGGGTGCCCCGGCTCGTCACGTGGGCCCGCAGCCGCCGGTCCGAGTCGTCGAGGCGCTTGACGAAGGTGCCCGTCACGAGCATCCACACGTCCGGGTGCTCGTCCAGGAAGCCGGTGAAGCGCGCCGCGGGCACCACCAGCGCGCGAATCGGCGACAGCGCGGTCACCGTCGCGGTGCGGGGCCGGCCGCCGAGCACCGCGCTCTCGGCCAGCAGGTCGCCGGGCCCCCGCACCGCGAGGACCACGTCGTGGCCGTCCTCGGTCGCCGACGTCACCTTCGCCCAGCCCCGCTCGATGATGATCACGTGGTCGGACTCGTCGCCCTGGTACACCAGGGGACTCTTCACCGGGTACTGCCTCGGACGCCCGGCGGCGCGCAGCGCGGCCTGCTGCGCGGAGTCGAGCGCCGCCCAGAATTCCGGGCGCGGAGGGGTCGCCGCGTACGGTGCCACCAGCCTTCTCCTCGGGACCCGAAGTAAACGGCCTCGCCTGAATCTCTGACATGCCCAGAGTCACCCGGACGGTAAACCGGAAGCCATCACTTGGGCACGGCGACCAGCCGGACGGCGAGCCCGGTGAAGACCGTGCCGCTGAAGATGTTCAGGCCGCGCGCCACCCGGCGGCTGCGGCGCAGGAGGTCGGCGAGCCGCCCGGCCAGCAGCCCGACCCCGGAGTCGACGGCGAGGCCGATCAGCACGAGCGTGATCCCGAGGACGAGGAACTGCATCATCGGGTGGCCCAGGGACGGGTTCACGAACTGCGGCAGGAAGGCGATGTTGAACAGGATCACCTTCGGGTTCAGCAGGTTCGTCACGACGCCCTGCCAGTACGCGCGCCGCCGCTGGGCGTGCTGCTTCCCCGTCCCGGCGCCGTCCGGCTCCCCCACGGGATCGCCGCGGTCCCGGAACGCCTTCACCGCGAGGTACAGCAGGTAGGCGGCACCGGCCCAGCGCAGCACGTGGTACAGCGTGGGCAGGGCGGTGAAGAGGGCGGAGAGCCCGAGCATCGCGGCGACGGCGTGCGTGAGGGCGCCGGTCCCCACGCCCGCGGCGGCCAGCACCCCCGCGACGGGGCCGCCGCGGCCGCCCATGGCGACCACGAACATCATGTCGGGCCCCGGCGTGAGGCAGAGGGCGAGCGCCGCGACGACGAACGCCGCGTACAGGGATGTGTCCACCATGGTGAAATCATCCGGCAGCGAGCCGTCCCGGCGCGACCCCAATATCCGGCCGCCCCCGCGCGGTCAGGCGCCCCGCGGCGGCCCGGCCTCGATCGTGAGGGCCTCGTGGTCGAAGCACAGGTGGCCGGCGACCTTGAACGCGTTCTCCAGGGGCTCCTTGTAGGACCAGGCCGCGTCCTCGGCTCCCTCCAGCGACCAGTACGTCGCCTCGCCCTTGTACGGGCACACCGTCCGCTTGCCGCTCTCACCGAGGAGGTCGGTGCGGACGTCGGCGGCCGGGATGTAGAGGCGGTTGGGCAGCCCGGTCTCCGACAGCACCTTCGGCCGCTCGGTCTCGGCGATGACCTCCCCGTCCAGCAGCACCCGGACGTGCCGGGACGAGTCGCGGGCGTCGACGCGGTGGAACGGGTCGCGCAGATGGCCGCGGACCTCCTCGTCCTCGTCGTACCAGGCGTCCATCCGGCGCCAGTAGAACGCCATGAACCCGCGCAGCCACGCCGTCTCGGGCTTCGGCTCCGGGTACGCCCACACCGCGTTCTCCGACACCCGGTCCCCGGCGCGGACCGTCCAGTACGAGGCGTCGCCCTTGAACGGGCAGTGCGTGGTGTGGTCGGTCTTCTCCAGCAGATCGGTCCGGACGTCCTCTTCGGGCACGTACAGGACGGGGAGCAGCCCGGTCTCGTGCAGGAGCTGGCCCCGCTCGGTGTCGAGGACGGTCTCCCCGCCGAACCGGGCGCGGACCCGCCGGGGGAAGTCGTGCATGAAGAGCCGGTGCTCCGGCCCGTCGATGCTGAAGTTGACCTCGTCTCCCGGCGAGCCGGCGAGCGGCCCCGGCCGCATGGTCAGTGACATGCCGTTTCTCCTAACGCCGTGTTACCTGTGCCCCGCCCGGTCGCTCATACCCCGGACGGCAGCGTCTCCAGCTCACCACGTCCGGCGGCCTCCAGGTGCAGCGGCGTCAGTTCGGAGGTGGCCCGGAACCAGCACAGCGCGTCGTACCGGTCCGCGAGCCTGGTCGGGACGTACTGGCGCCGGTCGCGGTCCGGGTCGTAGACGACGCCGATCGCCCGGTGCCCGAGCGTGTCGGTCAGGAAGTGCGGCTTGTCCGGCTCGGGCGGCACGATGAACAGCCCCCGGTGCAGCTCCGACTCCGCCAGCAGCGCCTCCAGCGACCCCGGCGCGGGCGCCGGGGCGTGCACGACCTCCATCGGCCCGCCCCAGCGCGGCGCCGCGACCACCTCGCCCGGCCCGCCGGCGAACCCGACCACCACGGTCTCGTCCCGGCCGTGCCGGTCCCGGGCGAGCTGGCCGAGGCTGACCATCCCGGCCTCGGCCATGTCGCTCCCGCGGGCGTCGCCCACGTGCGTGTTGTGCGCCCACACGACGGCCTTGCCCGCACCGTCCGGAGGCGTGCCGCCGTGGAACTCCATGAGGCGGCCGAGCGTGTCGGCCATGTGGACGTCGCGGATGTTCCACGACTCCGGTCCCCCGTCGAGCATGGCGCGGTAGTACCGCTCGGCCCCCGCCGCGACCTCGGCGTTCTGCCGGGCGTCGAACAGCTCGGCCGGGTCGCGGGTGTCGCCGGGCTCCGCCGGCCCGCGCAGCCCGGTCAGCAGCGCGAGGACCTCGTCCCGGCACCCTTCCGGGACCAGGGCGGTGTTCCAGCCGTACTCCCGCGGGTCCTCGCCGTGCGGCTCGAAGCAGCTGTACGCGTCCAGCGCCGCCTCCAGGTGCTCCGGCCGGTGCTCCGCCACGTGGTCGACGACGGCCCGCAGCGACTCCCACAGGCTGTAGACGTCGAGCCCGTAGAAGCCCGCCCGCTCGCCGGGCGGCAGGTCGGCGTTGCGGTCCCGCAGCCAGCGGCAGAACTTGGCGGTCTCCTCGTTGGCCCATATCCACGTCGGCCACCGCTCGTAGGCGTCCAGGACATCGCGGGGATCCCGGGGCGATCCCGGTGCCAGCGTCACGGAGCGCCCGACCCTGCGGCAGTCCGGCCAGTCCCCCTCGACCGCGACGAACGAGAAACCCCGCTCGGCGATCAACCGCCTGGTCAGCGCGGCCCGCCACGCGTAGTACTCGTGCGTGCCGTGGCTCGCCTCGCCGATGAGGACGACGCGGGCGTCCCCGATCCTGTCCATCAGCGGGTCGAGGTCCTCCTCGACCTCCAGCGGCAGCACCGCGCCCAGCACGTCGTCCGCGGTGTTCGTCCCGGGGCCGGCCCCGGGACCCGTGCGGGGGCTCGTGCCGGGGATCACCGCGACCGCCTCCATCCAACGGCAAAGCCGGCGTTTTCCAGCGGTTTGCGGGTTTTTGGAGTTTTTAGGTCGCACTTACTGCTTCTTGGGTGTGACATCGCAGTTTTCCCCCTATGTCGCCTTCCTCCTGCCCTTCCCGATATCCGGGCATCGATTCGCCGCACGACGGCACGGATCAGGCGGTGCGGGCGATCCGGCGGGCCACCCGGCCCGCCTCGGAAAACGCGACCGAGACGTGATGCGATTCGCCCACGAAACGGCAAAGGAATGGATAGCCTCCCATCGATAACTTTCAGTTGGTAAGGAAATCTGGAGCGCACTCCGCATGAGCGTTGCCAACCGGGCACAGGTCATCACACGCTGGGGGGCCATAGCCTTCATGGCGACGGCGGTCGTGACCGCCACCGCCGGTGGCTTCGCCCAGTCCTACGCCGGCCTCTACCACTGGGCGCTGGAACACGGCCTGCGGGGCTGGAAGGCCGAATCGTTCCCGCTGCTGGTCGACCTGTTCATCATCGTCGGGGAACTCGGCCTGTTCCTGCTGGCCATCGACGCCTTCGTGCTGCACCGCCGGGCCCTGATGAGCTGGCTGGACTTCTGCCTGCCGCTGAGCATCGCGCTCGCCGGCTGGACGGCCAGCCTCATCTTCAACGTCGGCCACGTCGGCCAGAAGTCGTTCTCCTACCAGGCGACGGCCGCCGTCCCGCCGATCGTGTCGATGCTCGGCCTGTTCGTCCTGCTGCGGACGCTGCACCGCTACGTGTCGCAGCAGGCCCAGGAGGAGCAGCCCAAGGCGCCGGAGCCGCAGACGCGCGCCCTCGCCGGGCCCGTCACGCTGAACCAGATCACGCTGATGCCGCTGCGGAACACCGGCCCGTTCCCGCAGATCCAGGTGCCCGGCCACTCCGGCAAGGCACTCGAATCCGGCACCGCCGAGGAGGAGGCGGCCAAGGCCCGCGCCGCCGCGGCCCCCAAGCCCGCTCCCGCTCAGCAGCCGGCGCCGGCCATGCGCGCCGAGGCCCCGGCGCCCCCGCCGGCCCCGGCCGAAGCCCCGGTCCCGGAG
>NZ_SMKB01000313.1:0-7202 GCF_004348575.1 Actinomadura sp. 7K534 | reverse complement strand
CGCCCCCCGACCCTCGCGCACGTCGCCCAGCTCGCCGGAGTCTCTCCGGCGACCGCGTCCCGCGTGCTCAACGGATCCGCCCGGGTGAGCCGGGCAGCCCGGCTCCAGGTCGAGGCCGCCGTCGAGCGGCTCGGCTACGTCCGCCGCCGGGCGGGCTCCCCCGACCGCGTCTCCTCCGGGACGATCGCCGCCGTCGTGTGCGAGGACGGCTGCCGCGTCCTCGGCGACCCCTACTTCGCGCGCCTGCTGTGGGGCGTGCGGCGCGAGCTCGCCGGGCGCGCGCCGCTCGTCGTCCTCATGGCCGGCCGGGCGGAGGAGTGGCGGGCGACCACCGGCTACCTGCGCGGCGGGCAGGCAGAGGGCGTGCTGCTCCTCGGCGCCCGCCGCGACCATCTCGCGCCGCTGGTGCAGGCGGCCGCGGGCGCCCCGGTCGTGCTGGCCGGCCGGCCCCTGGAGGACGTCGCGCTCCCGTACGTCGACGTCGACAACCTGGGCGGTGCGCAGGCCGCCGTCCGGCACCTCCTCGCCTCCGGGCGGCGCCGCATCGGCACGATCGCCGGGCCCCCCGACATGGGCGCGGGCGTGGACCGGCTGGCCGGCTACCGGCTCGCCGCGCAGGAGGCCGGCATGGGCGTCAACGGGCTCGTCTGCCAGGGCGACTTCGGGCGGCTGTCCGGCGAGCGGGCGATGCGCCGGCTGCTGGAGCGGCGGCCGGACGTCGACGCCGTGCTCGCCGCGTCCGACCAGATGGCCGTGGGCGCCCTCAGCGCGCTGCGCCGCGCGGGGCGCCGCGTCCCCGACGACGTGGCCGTCGTCGGGTTCGACGACGCCCCGGTCGCCCGGCAGGTGCGGCCCCGGCTGACGACCGTCCAGCAGCCGGCCGAGGACCTCGGCGCCCGGCTGGCCCGCGAGCTGCGGGCCTGCACCGGGGGCCGGCCCGCCGGCGAGCGCGCCGTCGTGCTGCGCACCAAGCTGATCATCCGGGAGTCCGGCTGACGACCCCGGGCTGACGCGGGCCGCTCGTCCCGCCTCTCTCCGCACCGCCACCGGACTCCGCCGGTGGTGGAGCCCGCCGTGCCCGGAGAACGGGCTCTACAGGAAGGAACACAGGTGAGAAGACGACAACGATGGCGCGCGCTCACCGCCGCGGGCGCCGTGCTGACGCTGCTCTTCGGCGGCCTGGGCGCCGTGGTGCCCGCGCAGGCCGCCGCGGCGTCCTGCAAGGTCGCCTACACGGCCAACGACTGGGGCAGCGGCTTCACGGCGAGCATCGACATCACCAACCAGGGCGACCCCCTCAACGGCTGGGAGCTCACCTACTCCTACTCGGGGAACCAGCGGCTGACCAGCGGCTGGTCGGGCAGGTGGTCCCAGTCCGGCTCGGAGATCACCGTCACCAACGAGAGCTGGAACGGGTCACTGGGCACGGGCGCGACCGTCAACGTGGGCGCGCAGTTCACCTACAGCGGCACCAACGCCGAACCCACCGTGTTCACCCTCAACGGCACGCGCTGCAACGAGACCGCGCCCGCGCCGACCGTGGCGCTGACCAGCCCGTCCGCCGGTGCGACGTACTCGGTGGGCGCCTCGGTGCCGCTGGCGGCGACCGCCCGGGCCGCGGACGGCGCGTCCATCGCCAAGGTCGAGTTCTTCAACCAGGACGGGAGCCTGGGCGCGGCCGACACCACCGCCCCCTACAGCCTGAACTGGACGCCGTCCGAGGCCGGCGCCCACTCGGTCTACGCCAGGGCGACCGACAGCAACGGCGCGACCGGCGAGTCCACCCCGGTGGGCATCACGGTGACCGCCGAGGCGAGCGTCGTGGCGAGCCCGGCCGCGCTGACCGTCGCGCAGGGCTCGACCGCCACGTTCGGCGTCCGGCTGTCGGAGGCCCCGTCCGGCGACGTGACCGTGACGACGACCCGCACCGCGGGCAACAGCGGCCTGTCCGTCACCGGCGGCGGCACGCTCACGTTCACGCCGCAGAACTGGTCCACCGCCCGCAACGTGGAGATCACCGCGAACGACACCGGGACCGGCACCGCCACGTTCACCTCGACCGCGTCCGGCTACGCGGCCGCCGAGGTGACGGCGACGCAGGTCGAGACCGGCGGCGGCACCTACACCCAGCGGTTCCTCGACCAGTACAACAAGATCAAGGACCCGGCGAACGGCTACTTCAGCCCCGAGGGCATCCCGTACCACTCGGTGGAGACGTTCCTGATCGAGGCCCCGGACCACGGGCACCAGACGACGTCGGAGGCGTACAGCTACCTCATCTGGCTGGAGGCCATGTACGGCAAGGTCACGCAGAACTGGCAGCCGTTCAACGACTCCTGGTCGCTGATGGAGAGGTACATGATCCCGACCAGCGAGGACCAGCCGACGAACTCGTTCTACGACCCGTCCTCGCCCGCCACGTACGCCGCCGAGCAGCCCGACCCGAGCGACTACCCGAGTCCGATCGACGGCAGCGTCCCCACCGGCCAGGACCCGATCGCGTCGGAACTGGAGGCCGCGTACGGCACCGACGACGTCTACGGAATGCACTGGCTGCAGGACGTGGACAACGTCTACGGCTACGGCAACACGCCGGGCGGCGGCTGCGAGGAGGGGCCCGGCGCCGACGGCCCGTCCTACATCAACACCTACCAGCGCGGCTCGCAGGAGTCGGTGTTCGAGACCGTCCCGCAGCCGACGTGCGACAGGTTCGAGTACGGCGGCCCCAACGGCTTCCTCGACCTGTTCATCGAGGACGACTCCTACGCCGAGCAGTGGAAGTTCACCAACGCGCCCGACGCCGACGCCCGCGCCATCCAGGCCGCGTACTGGGCCAACGTCTGGGCCGGCGAGCAGGGCAAGGCCGGCGAGGTCTCGGCCACCGTCGCCAAGGCGGGCAAGCTGGGCGACTACCTCCGGTACGCGTTCTTCGACAAGTACTTCAAGGAGATCGGCGACTGCCACCCCGCCTCGTCCTGCCCCGGCGGGACCGGCAAGAGCAGCGCGCACTACCTCCTGTCGTGGTACTACGCGTGGGGCGGCGCGCTGGACTCCGGCGCAGGCTGGGCGTGGCGCATCGGCGACGGCACCTCGCACTTCGGCTACCAGAACCCCTTCGCCGCCTGGGCACTGGTGAACGACCCGGCGCTCGCCCCGCGCGGCGCGACGGCGAAGGCCGACTGGGAGACCAGCCTCACCCGGCAGCTGCAGCTCTACAAGTGGCTGCAGTCCGCCGAGGGCGCCATCGCGGGCGGGGTCGCCAACAGCTGGGAGGGCAGCTACAGCACGCCGCCCTCGAACCTGACGACCTTCTTCGGCATGGCCTACGACTGGCAGCCCGTCTACCACGACCCGCCGAGCAACCAGTGGTTCGGCTTCCAGGCGTGGTCGATGGAGCGGGTCGCCGAGCTGTACCAGGTCACCGGCAACGCCGACGCCGAGGCGATCCTCGACAAGTGGGTCGACTGGGCGCTGTCGGAGACGACGGTGGACCCGGCCACGGGCGCCATCCAGATCCCGTCCACGCTGCGGTGGTCCGGGACGCCCGACGCCGACTGGTCGTCCGCGAGCGGCATGCCGCCGGCGAACACCGGCCTGCACGTCTCCGTCGAGGACCACACCGACGACGTCGGCGTCACCGCCGCGTACGCCAAGACCCTGACGTACTACGCGGCCAGGTCCGGCGACGAGGACGCCAGGCAGACCGCCAAGGACCTCCTCGACGCCCTGTGGCGGCACACCGACGGCAAGGGCGTCACCGTCGAGGAGACGAAGGGCGACTACGACCGCGTCAACGACCCGGTATACATCCCGCCGGGCTGGACCGGCACCATGCCGAACGGCGACCCGATCAACTCGAACTCGACGTTCATGTCCATCCGCTCCTTCTACGAGGACGACCCCGATTTCGACCGCGTGTGGGCCTACGCCAACGGCGAGACCTCCACACCCCCGGTGTTCACCTACCACCGGTTCTGGGCCCAGGCCGACATCGCCCTGGCGATGGCGGACTACGGCCGCCTCTTCAACGAGTGACCCGATAAAGGAGGGTAAGCGAGTCGTTTCGTTCCGGGCCTGCGGCGGCACCGAGCCGCCGCAGGCCCTTGCGTTGCGCTTCGGGCTACGGGCTGGGACTCCCGCCGGTCGTCGGTTCGGGCTCCGGCGCGCTCGGCGGCGCCACGGGCGGCGAGTCCTGCGGTGGCGGTGAGTGGTGCGGCGCTGTGCTCGGCGCAGGTGGGCGGCTCCAACCTGATGGCGATTTCCCGCAGGTGCTCATAGTTCTCCCGAACGAAGGCGTCGGCCCCGTCCTCCGTGTTCCAGATCACAGCGGTGGAGGGTGGGCGCCCGGATGGCGGCTCATGCGAACATATGTTCGTGTCGGGTGGTGCTGTGATCTTGCATGCCGACCTGGACGCGTTCTACGCGTCGGTCGAGCAGCGCGACGATCCCGGGCTGCGCGGGCGGCCGGTGATCGTCGGGTCCGGGGTGGTGCTGGCGGCCAGCTACGAGGCCAAGGCGCACGGTGTGCGGACCGCGATGAGCGGCGGGACGGCGCGGCGGCTCTGCCCGCGGGCGGTCGTCGTCCAGCCCCGGATGAGCGCCTACGCCGAGGCGAGCAAGGCGGTGTTCGCCGTCTTCCGCGCCACGACCCCGCTGGTGGAGGGGCTGTCGATCGACGAGGCGTTCCTCGACGTGGACGGGCTGCGGACGCCGCCCGCGGAGGTCGCGGTGCGGCTGCGGCGGGAGGTCGCCGAGGAGGTCGGGCTGCCCATCACGGTCGGGGTGGCGCGCACCAAGTTCCTCGCCAAGGTCGCCAGCGGTGTCGCCAAGCCCGACGGGCTGCTGGTGGTGCCGCCCGAGGGGGAGATGGAGTTCCTGCGCCCGCTGCCGGTGCGGAGCCTGTGGGGCGTCGGCCGCGCGACCGCCGCCCGGCTCGCCCGGTACGGCGTCACGACCGTCGGGGACGTCGCCGACATGCCGGAGAGCACGCTCGTGTCGCTGCTCGGCCCCGGCGCCGGCGGCCACCTGCACGACCTGGCCCGCAACCGCGACCCGCGCCCGGTGCGCACCGGGGTCCGGCGGCGGTCGATGGGCGCGCAGCGGGCGCTGGGCCGCCGCGCCCGGTCGCCGGAGGAGCTGGACGCCATGCTCGTCGGCCTGGCCGACCGCCTCGGGGGCCGGCTGCGCACGGCGCGGCGGCTGTGCCGGACGGTCACGCTCCGGCTGCGGTTCGGCGACTTCGCGCGGGCCACGCGCTCGCGGACGCTGCCGCAGGCGACCGCCGAGACGCCGTGGATCCTGGACGTGGCGCGCGGCCTGCTCGCCGCCGCCTCGCCGCTGATCGCGAGCCGCGGGCTCACCCTGATCGGCCTCTCGCTCGGCGACCTGCGCGACGACCGGGCCGTGCAGCTCGCGCTCCCGCTGGACGGGGTCCCGTGGGCGGGGGAGGTGGACGCCGCGGTCGACGGCGTCCGTGGCCGGTTCGGGCCGTCGGCGATCACCCGCGCGGTGCTTCTCGGCCGTGATCAGGGGATGTCCGTCCCGCTGCCGCCGGACTGAGATACGCGGCCCCGCGGGCGATTCGTTCGGTCTCCGTGAGATCATCGGTGCTCCGGGGACGAGTGGAGCAGTGATGGCCGATGAGAGGTGGCCTCCCGCCGAGGTCGATCTGACGACGCCCAACACGGCGCGGATCTACGACTACCTGCTCGGCGGCAAGGACAACTACGCCGCCGACCGCGAGGTGGCCGAGCAGCTGATCGAGCTCATCCCCGAGGCGCGGCTGGCGGCACGGGAGAACCACGCCTTCATCGGCCGCGCGGTCCGCCTCCTGGCCTGCGCGGGGGTCCGCCAGTTCATCGACATCGGCAGCAAGCTGCCCGCCCGCGGGAACGTCCACGAGGTCGCCGCCGAGGTGGCGCCGGACGCGGCGGTCGTGTTCGCCGACGGCGACCCGGTCGTGCTGGTGCACGCGCGGGCCCTGCTCGCAAGGACGCCGCGCACGGCCGTGGCGAGTTGCGACCCGCTCCGCCCCGAGACCGTGACCCGCGCCCCGGAGGTCCGCGCGCTCATCGACTTCGAGCGGCCGGTGGCGTGCGTGCTCGACCGCGTCCTGCACTTCATCGACGACGCCGCCGAGGCCGCCGCGGCGGTCCGGGGCCTGCACGACGCGCTGCCGCCCGGCAGCCACCTGGTGTTCACGCACATCACCCAGGACCCGGAGCCGGAGTCGGGCGAGGGCGTCGGCAAGGTGTTCAAGCCGACCAGCGGCCACTTCTGGGGCCGCAGCCGCGCCGAGATCCTCGACATCGTCGGATGCTTCGACCTCCTCGAACCGGGCCTCACCTACACGCCGCAGTGGCGGCCCGACCCGTCCGGGCCCCCGGTCGAGCATCCGGAGCGGACCTTCACCCTCGCGGGCGTCGGCCGCCGGCGCTGACCGTCAGCCGGCGCGCCGGTGCAGCAGGCGCCGCGTCCGCGCGGCGAGGCCCGGCGGCGCGGCGGGCGCCAGCGCGGTGCCGGTGTGGACCCAGCCCCGGTGGCTCCGGCCGGTGACCCGCAACCGGACGAGCGGGACGTACGACTCCGCCCGGATGCCCTCGTAGCCGTGCCGCACGATCGACTGGTAGATGTCGTCGGACACGACCAGGACCAGCGGCGCGGCGGTGCGCCGCAGCGCGAGCTTCGCCTCCGGCGAGTCCAGCAGCCGGAAGGCGACGTCGAGCGCCTCGCCGAAATTGCCGCGCCCGTCATTGTGCACCTCTCCGGCGTGCAGGACGACGCGAATGCGAATTCGGCGGTCGCCGCCCGGGGCGATCAGCCGCTCCGCATTGTATTCCGCCAGCAGGGCGGACAGGAGTGGCACGACCGGGTGCAGCAGCAGCGTTTTCGGCACCTCGTCCAGCGGCGGGATGAGAACGAGCACCCCGTCGCCGCGGTCGACGTACTCCTCCCGGTGTCCCGGCACGATTCCGGCGCGGTTGAACGCCTCCTCCAGCAAACGGTAGAGCACGCGGCGCAACTCCGCCTTGACCGGGTCGGTGCGCGTCGTCGAGCCTTCGATGTCGACCGCCAGGATGGTGCGGTAGCGCGGCCGGAGCCGCGCCCTGTCCAGGACCGGCAGCCTCGGTCCCGACGCGTCGACGAGGACGGGGCGGCGGACCCCCGCCCGCCCCCCGTCCACCACCGTCTCACCGTTCATT
>NZ_SMKB01000312.1:0-7220 GCF_004348575.1 Actinomadura sp. 7K534 | reverse complement strand
CCTGGAGGGGGAGGAGGCGGTCGGGCGGGCGGTCGTCGGCCAGCGAGCCGCCGATCCCGATGACGAGGGTGGTCGCCGCGACGACCGTGGCGAGGACGCCCGCGAGCGCGAGCCAGGGGAGCTGGAAACCGCGCGCCGGGCGCAGTTCCTCGCTGCGCCACCCGCCGGTGCCCTGGTCGCCCGTCATGTCTGGACCGTCGCCAGCACGCGGTCGAGTTCGTCGGCGAGCCCGGGGGACAGGCCGCGCTCCCGTTCCCTGGTGACGATCTTCTCCCGCAGCAGGCCGATCCGCCGCGCCACGTCGACGGCCTGGTCGGAGGTCAGGTCGTTCTCCAGGTTCGTGATGACGTTGTTGAGGTCGATCGCGACGTCGGAGCGGATCTCGCCCGAGCTGTAGCCGCGGCTGACGATCGGGCGGAGCCGCCCGAGCGCGTCGGTCACGCCCGTCTCCGTCGCGCCGCCGCGTGCGGCCGGCGGTGCCGGTGCCGGCGGCCCGTCCGCGCGCGGCTGGGACGGCGCCGGGACGACGGTGACCGGGGCGCGCGGCGCGGAGACGAGCATCGCGGCGGCGGCCGTCGCGGGGATGGCGATGACGAGGGCCAGCGCCGCCGGCCGGGCGTGCCTGCCGTACCGGCGCGGGCGCGGGATCGGGCGGAGCGTCCGGGTGCGGTCCTCGGGGGACGGCGCCCGGCGCGCCGGGCTGAAGACGGCCTTCGGCGGCTCGTCGTCGCGGGTGAGGAGGGCGGCGATCTCGTTCATCGACGGGCCGTGCTCGGTGGTCGCGGCGGCGCAGCGCGCGGCGAGCGCGGCCAGGTCCGCGGGCGGCCCGGCGGGGAGGCAGGCCGCGATGACGGCGCCGAGCGCGCGGATGTCGGACGCCTTCGCCTCCGCCACCGCGGACTCGGCGGTGACGGGAGTCCGGTCTTGGCCGGACGTGCCGCGGGCGCCGCGGACGATCCCGGCGATACCGGTGCCGGCGACCTTGACGTCGCCGCAGAAGAGGACGATCTCGCCGGTGGTCAGGTCCCCGTGCGGCACCCCCGCGCGGTGCGCGGTCCGCAGCGCGCCGGCGACCTGGGCGCAGATCCCGGCGGTCTCGGACGCGGTGAGCGGCCCGAGGCGCAGGCGCTCCGCGAGGGTCTCGCCGCTCAGGAACTCGGTGACGACGTAGGAGACGAGGCGTCCGGACACGTCACGGGTCTGGTCGCTGTCGTAGACGGTCTCCAGGGCGGCGTGGGACAGACCCGCGGCGCGGTTGACGCCCTTCTGGAACGCGCGGTGCAGGTCGGTGCGCGCGGACGCCAGGAGCTTCACGGCGACCGGACGGCCGAGCAGCTCGTCCCAGGCGCGCCAGACCTCCAGCGTCCCGTCGTCGTCGAGGAGGTCCACCAGCCGGTAGCGCTCCGTCAGCCGCAAGCCCGATTCCACGCGAACCAATCCCTGTCGCATTCCCTGGCCGGGCGTGGTCCCCGGTCTGGCAGGTGGTACGCGGCGCCGGGCGGGCGGGTTCGACGGCAGTAAGCGTCGGTTGTCGTGGAAGTGCGGTCGTGAAGCGGGTCGTGATGGCGGGAAAGACCCGCGATGTAGGTGTTCGGCGGCCCGGTGCGGAAGAATGGGGGAGGCCACGGCCAGGCGGGGGCATCGGGAGAGGCAGGACGCTTTGAGCGGCGACATGCGGTTCACCGTCACGCGCACGCTGAGCAAGGACCAGCAGGCGCGGCGGGAACGGCTGATCGACTCGGCGCGGGAACTCGCGCTGGAGGGCGGCTACGCGGCCGTCACCATGCACGATGTCGCGGACCGCGCCGGTGTCGCCCGCGCCACCGTCTACCGGTACTTCGCCACGAAGGACCACCTGCTCACCGAGGTCGCGGCGGCGTGGGCGCACCGCGCCATCGACGACATCGGCGCGGTCGAGATCGGCGAGACCCCGCAGGAGCGGCTCACCGCGCTGCTGGAGCGCATCGTGTACGTGGCGGCCGCCGAGCCGACGCTGACCTCGGCCATCATCCAGGCGGTGACGTCCGACGACTCCAGCGTGGACGACCCGCGGACGGTCCTGTTCCTGTTCCTGCGCGACCGGCTCTCCACGGCGATCGGCGACCCGGTGCCCGAGCGGGACGACGTCGAGATCGTCCTCGGGCACGTCCTGCTCTCCGCGCTGGTCAGCCTGGCGTCGCTGCGGCAGCCGGCCGACGAGGTCGCCGCGATGGTCCGCACCGCGGGCCGGCTCGTGCTGGCCGGAGCGCTCGCCGCCACCAGCGCCCCGTAACGGTCCCGCACCCGCGCCCGCCGGCGCCGGTTTGTCATCCGGATGACAAGGCTCCCGGCGCATTGATTGGACGGGGACACAGCCCGCCCGGCCCGCCGTCGGTAGCTTCCGTAGAGCCCGTAAGCGGAGCGGCCGGGAGGCGCGGACAGTGACGACGACGTTGGGGGAGCGCTCGCCGCTGAAGCCCTGGGCCGGTGTTCCCAGCGAGCTGTCCGACGTCTTCCGCCCCCACCTGGACGCCCTCGCCGAAGAGATGATCGAGGAGATCCTCGCCGGCATCCCCGAGTACTCCCGCCCGCAGGACGAGGAGTACGCGCGGCTCGTCCGGCTCGCCGTCGAGGGCGCCCTGCGCCAGTTCGTCGACCTCATCATGGACCCGGAGAGCTCGTGGGAGCCGGTCGCCGCGGTCTACCGGGAGATCGGCTGGGCGGAGGCCCACGAGGGCCGCAGCCTGGACATCCTGCAGACGTCGCTGCGGCTCGGCGCCCGCGTCGCCTGGCGCCGCCTCGCCGCCGAGTCCGAGCGGTACAACATCTCGCGCGGCACGCTCGCGAGCATCGCCGAGGCCATCTTCGCGTTCCTGGACGAGATCGCCCGCGCCGCCACCGAGGGCTACACCAAGGCCCGCGAGCAGGAGGCGGGCGAGCTGGAGCACCGCCGCCGCAGGCTGCTGGACCTGCTGCTCGCCGAACCGCCCGCCGCCCCGCAGGCCGTCGCGGACCTCGCGCGGCTCGCGCAGTGGCGGGTGCCGCGCGAGGTCGCCGCGGTCGTCCTGTACGAGCGGCGGCAGCAGCCGTTCTCCCGCCCGCGGCTGCCGCCCGACGTGCTCGCCGACGTGAACCGCCGGGAGCCGTGCCTGCTCGTCCCCGACCCGGACGGGCCCGGCCGGGGCCGCGTTCTGGAGCCGCTGCTGCGCGACTGGGTCGCCGCGCTCGGCCCGACCGTCCGCGTCGAGGACGCCGCGCGGTCGCTGCGCTGGGCCCGCGAGGCGCTGCCGCTCGCGCGCCGCGGCATCCTGCCGGCCGACCGGCTGATCCGCTGCGCCGACCACATGCCGGCGCTCGTCATGTTCAAGGACGAGGAGCTCGTCCGGACGGTCGCCGAGCTGCGCCTCGCACCGCTGAACGGCGTCCGGCCGCGGCACCGCGAGCGGCTGATGCGCACGCTGCTGGCCTGCCTGCAGAGCGGGTTCAACGCCACGGAGGTCGCGGGGCGCCTGCACGTCCACCCGCAGACCGTCCGGTACCGGCTGCACCAGCTGGAGGAACTGTTCGGCGCGGGGCTCTACGACCCGGAGGCGCGGCTGGAGCTGGAGATGGTGCTGACCGTGCACCTCACCGCGCCCGCGACCTCTCAATCAAGCGATTGACCGACGGCCGGGCCAGCACCTAGCTTGGGGCTATGACCAGCAGCGACGGTGCCCGGGAGCGCATCCTCGACGCGGCCACCCGGCTGTTCGCGGCGCTCGGCTACGACGGCACCTCCACCCGTATGATCGCCGAGGCGGCCGGGCTCAACGTGGCCACCGTCGCCTACCACGTCGGCGGCAAGCGCGACCTGTACGTCGCCGTTATGGAACGTGCCCACAAGGCCGAGCGCGAAGTCCTGTCCGACGCGGTCGCCCAGGTCGAGGACGCCGGCGGGCTCCTCACGCTCGTCGACCGGTACATCGACTTCTGCGCCGAGCACCCCGAGGTCCCCGCCCTGTGGATGCACCGGTGGCTGTCGGACGCCGCCGACGTCGCGCACCTGGAGGAGCACTACGTCAGGCCGCTGCTGGAGATGGTCGCCGCCGCCGCACGCAAGGTCGTGCCCGACGGCGTCGACGTCGAATACGTCATCTGGACCGTCGTCTGGTGCACCCACGGCTTCGGGTCCGGCGGCGTCCTCGATGCCGATGGAACGCGCCACGGACTGGACGACCCGCGCGAGCTGGCCCGGTTCCGCGTCCACGTGCGGCGGCTCGTCGCCACCGCGATCGGACTGCCCGACCCGGCGGCCTGAAGGCCCCGGGCCCGCCGATGACCGCCCCGCCCCCCACCGAAGCACCGAGGAAGCGCAACGCCATGCCGTCTGACCACGCGCCGGAGACCCCCGCGGCCACGTCCCACGAGACCCCGGCACTGCCCGAGACCGGCCGCCCGTCCGGCGAGCTGCTCGCCGAACTCGCGCGGCTGCGCGAGGCGGACCTGCCCGTGCGCGGCGGCCAGGTCACCGCCTACGTCTACGACACCGGACGCGAGGCCGTGCACGACCTCGCCGCCACCGCCTACCTGGAGATGCTGGAGGTCAACTGCCTCGACCCGACCGCGTTCCCCAGCATCGTCGCCCTGGAGCGGCAGGTCGTCGCCGCCGTCGCGAGCCGGCTCGGCGGCGGGTCCGGCGTGTTCACCAGCGGCGGCACCGAGTCGATCATGCTGGCGGTCAAGTCGGCGCGCGACGCCCGCCCGGTCGCCGGGAAGCCGCAGATCGTGCTGCCGGCGACCGGGCACCCCGCGTTCCACAAGGCCGCGCACTACCTGGGCATGGAGGTCGTGCACGTCCCGGTCGACGCGTCGTTCCGCGCCGACCCCGCCGCGACCGCCGCCGCCATCACGCCCCGGACCGTCCTGGTCGTCGCCTCGGCGCCCTCGTACCCGCACGGCGTCATGGACCCGGTCCCCGAGATCGCGGCGGTCGCCGCGTCCGCGGGCGTCCCGTGCCATGTGGACGCGTGCGTCGGCGGCTGGGTCCTGCCGTGGCTGCGGGACGCGGGGCGCGACGTCCCGCCCTTCGACCTGTCCGTGCCCGGCGTGACGTCGCTGTCCTGCGACCTGCACAAGTACGGCTACGCGCCGAAGGGCGCCTCCGTCGTCCTCTACGCGGACGAGTCGCTCCGCCGCCACGCCTACTTCGCCGCCGCGGAATGGCCCGGCTACACCGTCATCAACGCGACCGTCCAGAGCAGCAAGAGCGCCGGGCCCCTCGGCGCGGCGTGGGCCACCCTCAACGCGGTCGGCGCGCAGGGCTACCGCGAGCTGGCCGGGAACGCGATGAAGGCGGCGGAGCGGCTCGTCGCCGGTGTCGCCGAGATCCCCGGACTGCGGGTGCTCGGGGAGCCCGTCGCGCCGCTGGTGGCCGTCGCGTCGTCCGAACCCGGCCTGGACGTGTTCGTGATCGCCGACGAGGCCCGGTCGCGCGGCTGGTTCTTCCAGCCGCAGCTCTCCTACGCGGGCATCCCGCCGAACCTGCACTTCACGCTGACCGGCGTCAGCGACATCGAGCCGCTGCTCTCGGCCCTCGCCGACTCGGCGAAGGCCGCCCGCGCCGCCGGGCCGCCCGACGTCCCGGCGGACCTGGTGGAGGCCCTCGCCGGCCTCGACCTCGGCTCGCTCGACGACGCCGGTTTCGCCGGGCTGCTCGCGTCGGTCGGTGTGGACCTCGACGGCGGCGGCCAGCCCGAGATGGCCGTCGTCAACGCCATCCTGGACGCGCTGCCGCCCGCCACCCGCGAGGCGCTGCTGATCCGCTTCCTGTCCGCGCTGTACGCGTGACCCGGTGCCGCCGGGCTCAGCCGAGGCGGAGGAGGCGCTCGAAGACGGACGGCTCGTCCAGCGTCCGGACCAGCTCAAGCGGCACCTTCGCCGCACCGGCCGTGAGGGCGGTGACCTGCGTGCCGGCGGCCGCCTCGCGCGGCGGGTCGCCGTCCATGCCGACCTGCACGGTCAGGCCGGGCCAGCCGACGACGGTCACGGGCGCCGCGGCGCGCAGCGGTGTCCGGTCGCCGAGGCCGTCCTCGATCCGCGCCACCCGCGCGCCCTTCGGGGCGATGGTCTTCGCGACCAGCGCCTCCTGGGCCGCGACCACGAGCCGCTGCGCCGCGTCGACGGCCCCGGCGGCCGACGCGGTGTCCTGCCCGAGCACCGCGCCCACGATCAGGGTCTGCACGCCCTCGACTTCCTTGCGCGCCGCGAACACGAAGTTCCCGCCCGCCTCGTCGGTGTAGCCGGTCTTCCCGCCGACGACGCCGTGCTGGCCCAGCAGGAAGTTCCCGCCCTGCCGCGGTGCGCCGCCGTCGCCGGGCTCGTACGCCCGCTTGTTGACGATCTCGGTGAACGCCGGGATCTCCATGGCCGCCCGGAGCAGCTTCACCTGGTCGGCGGCGGTGCTCACCGTCCCGGAGTCGTAGCCGCTCGGGTCGGTGTAGCGCGTGCCGGTCATGCCCAGCGACCGCGCGGTCTCGTTCATCTTCGCCACGAACGCCGGGCTGCTTCCGGCGTCCCAGCGCGCCAGCTCGTGCGCGACGTCGTTCGCCGAGATGACCATCAGGGCTTCGAGGGCCTGGCGCTGCGTCAGCCGCTGGTTCGCGGTCACGCCGAGGATCGACTCCCCGCGCCTCTCGCGAGCCGGGATCTCCGCCGCCGCCTGCGGTGACACCGTCATGACCGGGCCCGGCTCACCCGGCTTCAGCGGATGGTCGCGCAGGTACACGTACGCCGTCATCACCTTGGCGACGCTCGCCGTCGGGGTCGACGCCGACCCGCCCGACGCGCCCATCCCCCCGAGGCCCTCCACGTGGACGGCCGACTGCCCCGACGAGGGCCAGGGGAGCGCGGGCGCCTGCCCCTCGAACACGACGCTGGGGTCGACGGTCAGCCCCACGGCCGGCTCCGGGACCGGCCGCACGAGCTGCCCGGCGACGAGACCGGCGACCAGCACGAGCGCCGCCGCCAAGACGACGAGCCACGTCCGTCCCCCCGCGCCCTCCGCCTTCTCCTCCGGCGCGGGCGCGGGCGCCTCAGGCGCGGCGACGGCCGCAGGGGGCGTTCCGTCCCACTGGACGGTCCAGGGCCCGGACGAACGGACGGCCGGCTGCTCCTGCGGGGCCGCCAGATCCGGCAGCCGCTCGATGCGCGTCGGCCCTGTCCCGGTCGGCGGAGGTGCGGTGCCGGTGGGCGGGGGAGCGGGC
>NZ_SMKB01000311.1:0-7360 GCF_004348575.1 Actinomadura sp. 7K534 | reverse complement strand
GTGATGGGGGCCAGGCGGGGGGTGGCCAGGCGGAGGTAGTCGTCGGTGTGCAGGGCGATCGAGCGGTCCAGGCGGGCTGCGTTGAAGAATAGTTCCGGCGCCTGCAGCAGGGCCGGGTCGGCGATGGTGTCCAGTTTGGGGTGGTAGCTGAAGGGCAGCACGGTGCCGCTCGGGCTGCCGGCCAGTTCCTCGGCCTTGTCGCGGGCGGCGAAGGCGGCGTAGGTGCCGGCCAGGAGCTCCTTGACCGCCCGCAGGTCCAGGCGGGCGTCGCCGGGCACGACGGCCAGCACGTAGCGGGTCTGCTTCTTGCCGGTCTTGACCATGACGATGAGGCATTTGGCGGCCTGGGCGACGTCGTTGCCGCGCAGGGCGCTGACCGCTTCGGTGCGTCCCTCGGGCGGGTGGTCGATCAGCCGGTAGCGCGCCCCGGCGCCGTCCAGGTCGGCGATCAGCCGGTCGTAGAGCTCCGCCCGGTCGGCGTCGGGGGTCGTGATCGCGGTGTCGGGTTCACCATTCACTGCTCAGTTGCTCCTTGGCCTGGGCGATGCGTTCCTCGTCGCGCTGGTAGAACACCCACTGCTTGATCTTCTTGCCGCGGACCAGCCCGGCCTGGGCGAGCACCCGCAGGTGCTCGCCGCAGGTGGGCTGGCTCACCCCGAGTTTCTGGGCGATGTACAGCGAGCAGACCCCGTCGTCGACCAGGTCGCCGTCGCGCTGCGGCGGGAAGTGCCGCACGGGGTCGCGCAGCCACTCCAGGATCAGCAGGCGCTTGTCGCTGGCCAGCGCCTTCATCAGCTCCACGTCCAGCACGCAGAGCAGTATGGCAATTAGCTAATTAACTGTCTAGCGGTGCCGGTCATGGGTCTGCGCGACGCACCGGCCAGCCGATCGAGGTCGTTCAGGTGGACGCAGGCTGGGCGGTCAGCAGTGACCCCGTCTCGCCGTTCGCGTGGGCGCATCCTCCCGGGACGGGTGGACGGCCCTGCCAAGGACCGGTTCGGGGAACCTGCTCACCCGCCGGGGGACGGCTGGTTGCCGGCGACCAGGTTGAAGGAGCCGGTGAGCATGTTGAGGGTGGCGAGGCCGGCAACGTTGCTCTCGGTGGGGGCCGCGGCCCGGCCCGCCTCGATGTGCGCGGCCAGGCAGGTACCGCAGCTGATCCCCTCTGGAGGCCAGCTCAGTTCCATCGCCCGGGCGAGGGCGAAGGTCAGGGGCTTCCGGCGATGGTGCTGCGGCGTTCGAGGAGGACGACGTCACGCCACCGGTCGTGGTGACGGGCGAGCCGGGTTCGGGTGCCGACGGTCCGGAAGCCCGCGGCGTGGTGGAGGCGCAGGCTGGCGGTGTTCTCGGGGAAGATGCCGGTCTGGATCGTCCAGATGCCGGCGGCCTCGGTGGAGGCGATGAAAGCGGTCAGCAATGCCCTGCCGATGCCGCGGCCGCGAGCTTGCGGAGCGATGTAGACGCTGTGCTCGACGACGCCGGCGTAGCAGCACCTGTCGGATACCGCCGTTGCGGCGATCCAGCCCAGCGCCGCGCCGCCGTCCACGGCTGCGGGGGTTCCGACGGCCACGTAGCGGTGCCGCGGCAGTCTGGACGCGTCGAAGGCACGCCAGGACGGCGCGGTGACCTCGAAGCTGGCATCGCCGGTGTCCAAGCCCATCTGGTAGATCGCCAGCACTTGGTCCGCGTCCCCGGGGCGCATGGGACGGATGGTGACCTGGGCAGGGGTGGTGGTCGTCGCGACTTCCGCCGAGGCCGGGAGGGCGCGGTGGTCCTTACCTGTCACTGCCCGGAAGTCCTGTCCGGCTTGGTGGCGTGAACGATGGCCGAGTGCGCTCCGCCCCGGGCCGCACTCGTGCCGGTGATGGTGACCTGGATGAACCCGGCCAGCCGCAGCGCCTTCAGATAGGCGTCAGCGGTCAGGGCCTGGGCGGCACATTGATGGCTCGGCTCGGCGGGACCCGCCTGGACGTCGTCGGCGACGATGTCGCTGATGCCCAGCCGTCCACCGGGGCGGAGGACGCGGAAGGCTTCGGCCAGGACGCGGGCCTTGTCGGCCGACAGGTTGATGACGCAGTTGGAGATGACCGCGTCGACGGCCGCGTCGGGCAGCGGGATGTCCTCGATGTGGCCGCGCAGGAACCGGACGTTGCCGAGACCGGCTTGTTCGGCGTTGGCCGCGGCGAGGGCGAGCATGTCCGGGCTGGCGTCCAGGCCGTAGGCGAGGCCGTCGGGGGCGACCCGGCGAGCCGACATCAGCACGTCGATTCCGCCGCCCGAGCCCAGGTCCAGGACGATCTCACCGGGCTTGAGGTCGGCGACGGCGACCGGGTCGCCGCAGCCGAGACTGGCGCGGACGGCGCCATCGGGGAGGCCGGTGAGGTCGTCGTAGCCGGCAGGACCGCAGCAGCCGCCGGTGGACGAGCATGTCTCGCCACCGATGGCGCGGGCGCCCTCCAGTGTGGCGCGGGCGAGGGCGCCGTAATGGTCCACGATCGCCGTTGACCGGTGGTCGTCGGGGTCCGTCATTTGAGAGGCTCCTCAGGCGGTGGGGCCGCAGGACGGCGGCATCGGGGCGGGGTTGCCCATGATGATGTCGGCGGCCGTGGGGAAGCAGTCCACGCAGGCGTCGTTGATCCGGTAGAAGCGCGCGGTGCCGCGGCTGTCGGCCAGCACGAACCGGACCTCGGCCAGCACTTTCAGGTGCGCCGAGACGGTGGACTGGCCGACGTCGACGAACTCGACGATCTCGCCCACGCTCATCGGGCGTCCCTGGCGGGCCAGCAGCGACACGATCTGGATTCGGGTCGAGTCGGCCAGCGCCTTGAACCAGGACGCGTACTCCGTTGCGGTGGACCGGTCCAGCGGGCCCTTTTCCATGTTCATCGTTAATCGACGATAGGCGATGAACATGGCGGAGGCAAGGGGCCGGGCGCGCGCTGCGGAAGCCCGCAGGTCAGCGGCTGCTGGGCGGGCAGCAGGTGCGCAGGTAGGTCTGGAGCTCGGTCAGGGACTGCTCGACGGCGTCGGCGTCGATGCGGTAGTAGACCTGCTTGCCGTCTCTGCGGGAGGTCAGCAGGCCGCCGCGGCGCAGGAGCGCCAACTGCTGGGAGGCGGTCGGCTGGGCGATGCCGAGGCGTTCGGCGACGGTGCCGACGGTGAGCTCGATCCCGCCGGCGAACAGCTCCAGCGCCGCCTGGCGCTGCTCGCTGGCCAGCGCCCTGAGGAACTCGCGCGCCCCGGCTCCGAGCTGAGCCGTCGAGGCCCCGCATCCGGTGTCCGCCGCCGCGCACGATGCGTCCACGGGCGCCGTCGGCCGCGGCGATGGTCCGGTCACGCGTTCGGTCAAAACTTCGGCTCTCCCCTCACGGCGGCGTCCGGCGGCAAGCCTACGCGATCCATCAACACATTGTAATATTATAATTTGATGATATGTTTTGGCCATGACCGCTCGAACAGCCGCACTGCTCATTGTCGGCGGCGGCCAGGCCGGACTGGCCACCGCCCGCATCGCCCGCACCCTCGGCCTGACCCCGCTGGTCCTGGAGGCCGCCGACCGGCCGGCCGGATCCTGGCCGCACTACTACGACAGCCTCACCCTGTTCTCCCCGGCCCGCCGCAGCGCCCTGCCCGGCGTGCCCTTCCCCGGCGACCCCGACCACTACCCGGCACGGGACGAGGTGGTCGCCTACCTGACCGACTATGCCGCCCGGTTGGATTCCGACATCCGCACCGGCCACCGCGTCGAACGCATCGCCCGTGCCGAGGGCGGGGCCGGGTTCCAGGCCGTCACCTCGGCCGGGGAGGTGTTCACCGCCCCGCTGGTGATCGCGGCGACGGGCGCGTTCAGCCGCCCGCACCGCCCCGCGCCGCCAGGGTTCGAATCCTTCGCCGGGACGGTGCTGCACTCGTCCGACTACCGGCGTCCCGAGGCGTTCGCCGGCCGGCGGGTGGTGATCGTCGGCGGTGGGAACTCGGCGGTGCAGATCGCGATCGAACTCGCCGCCGTCGCCGATGTCACGCTCGCCACCCGGCATCCGCTCCGCTTCATGCCGCAGCGGATCGCGGGCCGCGACATCCACCTCTGGCTGCAGCGCACCGGCCTGGACGGCGCCGGGTGGGCCAAGCCGCTGCTGACCGGAGGCAAGGGCACCCCGGTCATGGACACCGGCACCTACCGGGACACCGTCGCCTCAGGGAACCCCGACCGGCGTCCCATGTTCGACCGCCTGGACGGCGACCAGGTCATCTGGAGCGACGGCATGCGCGAGCACATTGATGTGCTCCTCCTGGCGACCGGGTACCGGCCCGGCGTCGACTACCTGGCCGGACTCGGAGCCCTGGACGAGGACGGGGCGCCCCGCCACCGTGCGGGGATCTCCACCGCCGTTCCCGGGCTCGGCTACGTCGGGCTGGAATGGCAGCGCTCGTTCGCCTCGGCCACCCTGCGCGGCGTCGGCGCGGACGCCCGCCACGTCCTCACCCGGCTGCTCAGGCAGTCACGTCGCACCGGAGTCCCGGTGCCCGCGGGCGATCCGGCGTCGGTTCAGGGGGGCAGACGCCGGTGAGGTCCGGTAGTGCGAACAGTCCCGACAGCCGGGTGAGGCGCTCGGGGATCACGCGGTAGTACACCCAGGTCCCGCGGCGCTCGCCCTCGATCAGCCCGGCCTGGCGCAAGATCTTCAGGTGGTGGGAGATGGTCGGTGCGGACACGGCGAAGGCGCCGGTCAGGTCGCAGACGCACGCTTCGCCGCTCTTCGCCGAAGCGATCAGGTTCAGCAGCCGCAAGCGCACGGGGTCCGCCAGTGCCTTGAAGACCCTGGCCAGGTCGGCCGCCTCGTCCTCGTCCATCACCGGGCCGCTCAACGGCTCGCAGCACGCCGGAGCGGAGACGTCCTCAAGTTCCATCGACCCAGCCACCTCCCTAATTTGACATCCATCTAATCAGTGATGCACTCTTGCGCTGATTCGATGTTAGTCGAAACAGGCGCCAGTGCCGTGACTTCGAAGGAGACGCCCATGAGCACCGGTACCGACCGGGACGAGCCCGCCGCCCCCGCGGTGGGCCAGGACACCGGTCAGCACACCCAGAGCGGCAGTTGCTGTGGCGTGAGCGCCTGCTGCACCGACGCTGAGCAGCCCGTCGACCCTGGAGCCACGCTGCTGCAGGCCAAGACCGAAGCCGGGTGCGGCTGCGTCGCGGACCACGACGGCGAGGACGGCCTGCCGGTCCTGGTGATCGGTGCCGGACCGGTCGGGCTGGCCACCGCCGCGCACCTGGCCGAGCGCGGCCTGGACTTCCGCGTGCTGGAGGCCGGTCCGGAGGTCGGCGCCGCGATCTCCGAATGGGGTCACGTCCGGCTGTTCTCGCCATGGCGCTACAACACCGACGCCGCCGCGCGCCGCTTGCTGGAGCCCACCGGCTGGACCGCACCCGACCCCGACCATCTGCCGACCGGTGCCGAACTCGTCCGCGACTACCTCGTGCCGCTCGCCGGCGTCCCGGAGCTGGCGGGCCGCATCCACACCGGGACGCGCGTCGTCGCCGTCACCCGCCAGGGCGTCGACGCCACCCGCACCGTCGACCGCGACGAGCATCCGCTGCTGGTCCGCACCATCGACGCCGCGGGGACGGTCCGCGACCTCACCGCCCGCGCCGTCATCGACGCCTCCGGCACCTGGGGACACCGCAACCCGCTCGGCCACTCCGGCCTGCCCGCCATCGGCGAAGACCAGGCCGCCCCTTACCTGGCGGGACCGCTACCGGACGTGCTGGGACGCGACCGCGACCGGTTCGCCGGCCGCCGCACCCTGGTCGTCGGCATGGGGCACTCGGCCGCCAACACCCTTCTCGCGCTGGCCGAACTCGCCGAGCAGGCCCCGGGAACCCGTGTCAGCTGGGCCGTCCGCTCCGCCTCCGTCGCCCGGCTCTACGGCGGCGGGGACGCCGACGGGCTGCCCGCCCGCGGGGCGCTGGGCACCCGGCTCAAGCAAGCCGTCGAGGCGGGTTCGATCGACCTGGTCCGCAGCTTCACCATCACCCGCTTCACCGTCCCCGAGGCCGGATCCGGCGAGCCCGGACCGGTCACCGTCACCGGTGACACCCCCGGCGGCGAGCGCGCCATCGCCGCCGACACCGTGGTCGCCGCCACCGGATTCCGTCCCGACCTGGACATGCTCCGCGAGATCCGCCTCGACCTCGATCCCGCCACCGAGGCGCCGGCCAAACTCGCACCGATGATCGACCCGAACTTCCATTCCTGCGGCACCGTCCCGCCCCACGGCGAACGCGACCTCGCCCACCCCGAAACCGGGTTCTACCTGGCCGGGATGAAGAGCTACGGCCGCGCGCCCACCTTCCTGATGGCCACCGGCTACGAGCAGGTCCGCTCCATCGCCGCCGCCCTGGCCGGCGACCGGGAGGCCGCTGACACCGTCCAACTCGACCTCCCCGAAACCGGCGTCTGCTCCACCGACCCGGTCACCGAAGACCGACTCCCCGGCGCGGAGGCAGGCGGATGCGGCACGTCCTGCGCCACCGAACCCGCGGTCGAGGAGAACCCGGCGTCCTGCTGCGGCACCTCGGACCAGGCACCGCAACCTGTCACCGTCGGTGCCCCGGCCGGTGTCGGCTTCGCCACCGGACGGGTGCACGGCCGCTCCGGTGACGTCGAACGCGGCGAAGGCTGAGCCCACGGTCGGTGAATACCGCATCCTCCATCCCGGTCCCGGCGGGCTCGACCGCCGGGACCGGCTCAGCGCGCGGTGTGCTGGCCGCCCTCTGCATCACCGAGATCACCAGCTGGGGCGTGCTGTACTACGCCTTTCCGGTGCTGGCCCCGGTCATCACCGCCGACACCGGCTGGTCCATGCCCGCCATCACCGCCGCGTTCTCCGCCGCACTCGTCGTCGCCGCGCTCGTCGGCGTCCCGGTGGGCCGCGTCCTGGACCGCCGCGGCCCGCACGCCCTGATGACAGGTGGTTCCGCCCTGGCCGCGATCGCGACCGTGGCGGTGGCGGCGGCGCCGTCACCGCTCTGGTTCGCCGCAGCGTGGTTCCTGGCTGGAGTCGCGATGTCGGCCGTCCTCTACCAGCCCGCCTTCGCCGCCCTCACCCGCTACTACGCGCCCCGCCATCTGCCCGCCCTCACCACCCTCACCCTCGTGGCGGGCCTGGCCAGCACCGTGTTCGCGCCGCTGACCGACGCCCTCGCCGCGCACCTGACCTGGCGCGGCGTCTACCTCGTCCTCGCCGCCGTCCTCGCCGCCGAGGGTCTCCAAGACCTCCTCGACCGCCGCGCCGTCGAGGAGGCAGAGCACGGTGAGCGGGCTCGCCGCCACCGCGTCCGCGGCCGTCGCGG
>NZ_SMKB01000310.1:0-7372 GCF_004348575.1 Actinomadura sp. 7K534 | reverse complement strand
GGGTGGTGGCCTGGTACGGCGAGGCGACGGGGGCGTGGTGGGCGATGGTGCGGGTTCGCCGTGGTGTGCGGTTGGTGGAGGCGATCGATCCGGGGGAGTTGCGGGAGGCGATCGTGCATGCGCGGGGGTGGCCGTGGCCGAGGTGACTGGTAGCGGTGATGGCGTGCACCAGCCATGGCACCCGTATATCGGGCCTGAGTGCCCGGTGTCGTGCCTGGGAGTGCGGACGGTGGCTGATCTGCTGCGGATGCTGTCCATGGCGGGGCAGGTGACGGGCCTGCAGGCGGAGGTGGTGCCGCACGAGCATGAGCAGGTGACGCGGACGTGTCCGGCGGAGTGTCTGGGGCTGTCGGCTCACGTGCTCAACGCTCTGCGCGCAGAGCGGGGCCGTCCTGCGACGGTGGGGTATGTGGTGGATTTGCTGCTGTCGCACAAGTTGGCCGAGGTGCGCAACATCGGGCCGCGGCGGGTCGGTGAGGTGTGCACGGCGCTGGTTGCGGAGGGGTTCCAGGTGCCGCGCTACCTGATGTGAATTCCAACCGCTGAATCCGCAGTCGCCGTGGGCGTTGTGGCGGTCTCGGTGCTGCCTGTGGCGCGCTTGGGGCGTGACGTTTGTGCATGTGGTCGCTACAGTGCCGCTAGAGGTGCGGTTATGCGGTCAAGTGTGCTAGTAGTCAGGTGGTTGTGATGTCGAGCTTGGAGTTTGAGCCTCCGAAGTATGCGCGGGTGGTGCTGGAGGTGCGGCGCCGGATCGAGAACGGCGACTACCCGCCCGGCTCGCTGCTGCCCTCGGAATCTCAGCTTGTCCGGGAGTTCGCGGTGGGCCGTACCACGGTGGTGCGGGCGTTGCAGATGCTCCAGCAGGACGGATGGATCACCCGTGAACACGGGCGCGGCTCGTTCGTCAAGGGACGCCCCGCCTCGGCCGCCCGGCCCTCCCGGCCCGGCCTGGCCGTCCTCGATCAGCCGGAGACCTCTGCGGGGGTGCGGCTGGTCGACGTTGGCCAGGTGGAGGCGCCCGGCCCGGTCGCTGCGCTGCTGGATTCGGGCGGGGCGCGGGTGCTGGCGCGGCGCTGGGTCACCGAGCGGGACGGCATCGCCTCCGAGATGGTGACGTGCTGGTTCCCGCACGAGCTGACGTTCGGCACCGACCTGGACAAGCCCGAACCCCTGCCGGTCGGGCTGCGCGATCACCTACGAACGGTAAAGGGCCTGCGCATCGACCACATCACCGAGCGACTGACCGCGCGACTCCCCGCCGGCGACGAACCCGGCCTGCTGGGAATCAAGGAGACTGAGCCGGTGCTGGCGACGGTGGCGAGTCTGCATGACGCCTCTGATGCGGTGCGGTTCGTTGCGCAGGTCGTGATGCCGGGGTCGTTGCATGAGCTGGAGGACGTGTACAGCGTCCCGGACTGACCGGCGTCCGGCTGACCCGCCGCTCCACGGAATGTGACGCAGGTCACTCTAGCTGGAGGTTGTCCGGTCGAGTGTGCGAGGTATCTTCAAGGCATGCACTCGTCCGGACAAGCGGACGGGTGAGTGTCTGGAGGTAGCCAGAGATGGCAGTGCAAGGTCCGTTCAAGGTCGCGTTCGCCGACGTGTTCCCCTACGGCGCGTTCGTCAAGGGCGGTGTCGAGCCGGTGCGGGACTTCGACCGGTCGACCCGGGAGAACTTCGTCCAGGCGCGGGACAAGGACACCGGGGAACTGGTGTGGTCGGTGGAGGTCCTGGACGCCGACCCCGAGTCCAAGGGGACGTTCAAGGTCAAGCTGATGGCGCCGGTTCAGCCGGTGATGCCGGAGGCCCCGGCGGGGTTCCCGTTCGTGCCGGTGGAGTTCGACGGCCTGGCGGTCACGCCCTACGTCAACTCCGGTACCGGCCGGCTGGCCTACTCGCTCAAGGCGGCTGCGGTCCGTCCGGCCAACTCCCGTGGCGGCGCGGCTCGTGGCTCGGGCAAGGACACGGCTGCGAAGGATGCGGCATGACCACCCTCGCCATGCTCGCCGTCGCCTTCGTCATGCTCTGCGGGATCGCGGGACTTGGCCTGCTGCTGGAAGCGGGCGAGCGGCGCCGGTCGGTGCGGTGGGCTCACACCCTGACCCGGTTCTGCGGTGACCCGGGCTGCAGGGTGTGCCGCTCCCGGTCCCTGTCGGCACACGTCCCGCGCGTTCCCGCGAGTTGATGTCCGGGGTGGGGCGGCTGGAGCTGGTACCTCCGGCCGCCCCGCTTCTCTCCCCTGAACAGCACAAAGAAGAGGTGTGACCCATCATGGCATGGGAGTTCCGCAAGCTCGCCCCCGGCGAAAACGTCGCCGTCGAAACCCAGCGTGACCCGTTCGCGGCCCCCAAGTGGGCGCCTCCGGTGTGGCACATGCCCGAGGGCCTGGTCCTCATCGTCAACGCCGTCCGCTTCCTGGTCCGCGCGGTCGTCTTCTTGGTCCGCAACATCGTCCCCGTCTCCATCGCGGCCGGGCTCGGCTGGCTCGGCTACCGGTACGGGTGGACCGTCCCCGTCCTGGTCCTGGCCCTCCTCGCCGTCGTCCTGGGCGTGTGGGCGCTGGTGGATCGTCCGTCCTTCGTCCGCTGGATCGCCCGTCCCGTCCAGTCCTGGTGGCGCCTCACCTTCGTCTACCGGCGCCACTGGCAACCCGTCCTGGTCACCGCGGGCCTGACCAAGATGCACAAGGGCAGGGAGTACCTGCCCTCCCTCGTCCGCGTCCGCTCTGGCCCGACCTGTGACCGGGTGCTGGTCCGGATGCTCAAAGGTCAAGCGCCGGACGCGTGGGAGCGGGTCACGGCCAACCTGGCGCACGGCTTCGGGGCGTCCCTGGTCCGGGTGCGGGACGGGGACCGTCCGGGCCGGGTCTGGCTGGAGTTCGTCCGCCGTGATGCCCTCGCCGAACCGATACCGGCTTTCCCCGTCCCGGACGCCTCCGAGGTGGACCTGTCCGGCGTGGTGGTCGGGCGGTGTGAGGACGGCTCACCGTGGCGGCTGCGGCTCCTCGGCACGCACGTGCTCATCGCGGGGGCGACGGGGGCCGGCAAGGGCTCGGTCATCTGGTCGGCCGTCCGCGCGCTGCTGCCGTTGATGCTCGGTGGGCTGGTGGAGGTGTGGGCGGTCGATCCGAAACGCATGGAGTTGAGCTTTGGGCGGGTGCTGTTCGAACGGTACGGGCGGTACTCCTCCGATCCCAAGGGCGGCATGGTCGATCTGCTGGAGGCGGCGGCCGAGGACATGAACGCCCGTGCGGAGCGGTTCGCGGGCGTCACGCGGTCGTTCACGCCGTCGCGGGAGTTTCCGTTCCGGGTCATCGTGGTGGATGAGCTGGCGTTCCTGACCGCCTACTGCCCCGAACGCGACCTTCGCAAGCGGGCCGAGTCCGCGCTGGCCGTGCTCACTAGTCAGGGCCGGTCGGTGGGGTACTGCGTCATCGGTGCCCAGCAGGATGCGCGTAAAGAGGTCAACAACCTGCGCAACCTGTTCCCCGACCGCATCGCCCTGCGCCTCGATGAAGACGAGCAGGTCGACATGGTGCTCGGTGACGGTGCCCGCGACCGCGGCGGCCTGGCCGACCAGATCTCATCGGTTCCGGAGGTCGGCGCGGGGGTCGGGTTCGTCCGGCTGGAAGCCTCCCCTGACCCGGTGCGGGTCCGGGCGGCGTACGTCTCCGATGCCGATATCCGGGCGATGGTCGCTCTCGGGCTGCCCGACCTGGACATCGAGGGGGCTGCGTGAGGCAACCTACCCTCGACGCCCCCGACGCTCCGGACGAGCCCGAGCCGGAACCGGTGGTCAAGACGCTTCCCCCGTTGGCGCGGGGTGTGCTGGAAGCGGTCGCGGTCGAACACGGCGTCTGCATCCGCCCCGTGCCCATGCGCCGCGTCGACCTGAACACCGGCGCGGCCGAGATGGTGTACGTCCCGTGCGGTCACACCCTGGCCTCGGTCTGCCCCTCGTGCGCCGAACGCAAGCGCAAACTCCGCGCGGTCCAGTGCTCCCAGGGCTGGCACCTGACCGAAGAACCCGTCATCACGCGCGCTGACCCAGACGAGGAACAGCGCGCGTGGATGGAGATGCGGGCGCACGCGGCGGCGGCCCGTGACCGCGCAACCGAGGACGGTACGGCGGACGGGGAAGACTCCGAGTTCTGGGACGCGGTCATACGGGACCTCGACAACGAGCTCGAACGCACTGGGGTCCGCGGTGCCCTCAAGACCGATGAGGGAAGCAGGGGCCGGCGGACGCGGTCGACCCGGCGGCGGCAGGATGCCCCGGACCTTCCCCGGCGGCCGGTCGACTCCCGCACGGTCGGCAAGGTCTTCCGAGGCAAGGACGGCAAGGCGTTCCGGCCCTCGATCTTCCTCACCCTGACCCTGGACTCCTACGGCCGGGTGCGCTCGGACGGAACCCCCCTCGACCCCGACACCTACGACTACACACGGGCCGCCCGTGACGCGCTCCACTTCTCCAAGCTGGTCGATCGGTTCGTGCAGAACCTGCGCCGGTTCGTCGGCTACGACGTGCAGTACTTCGCCGCCGTCGAACCACAACGGCGCCTGACGCCCCACCTGCACATGGCCATACGGGGAACGATCTCGCGGGCCGAGCTGCGGCAGGTGGTCGCGGCGACCTATCACCAGGTGTGGTGGCCTTCGACCGATCGTGTCGTCTTCGAGGGGGAACGGCTCCCGGTCTGGGATGAGGCAACCGGGCCAGAGGGCGGATACCTCGACCCCGCAACCGGCGAAGTCCTGCCCACCTGGGATGAAGCGCTGGACGCCCTCGGCCAAGACCCCGACGCCGAACCCCTGCACGTGGTGAAGTTCGGGCGGCAGATCGACGCACAAGGCGTCCTGGCCGACTCCGCGCAGTCCCGCAAGCTGATCGGCTACCTGACCAAGTACCTCGTCAAGGGCGTGGCCGAGTGCCACAACGCCGAGACCACCGCGCAGCGCGAACACGTCGACCGGATGGCCGAAGCACTCCGCTACGAGCCCTGCTCACCGACGTGCGCGAACTGGCTGCGCTACGGCGTCCAACCCAAGAACCCCCGCAAAGGGATGACGCCCGGCTACTGCAAGGGCAAGGCACACCGACGCGAACACCTCGGCTACGGCGGCCGCCGCGTCCTGGTCTCCCGCAAGTGGTCCGGCAAGACCCTGGCCGACCACAAAGCCGACCGCAAAGCCTGGGTCCTCGCGCGGCTGGCTGAGGCCGGTGTCCCCGTCAGCAACCCGGCCGATCCCAACGCCGTCCACGTCTGGGAACGCGCCGGGCCTGGCGACCCGGACGTCAAGCCAGCAGAGCAACGCCTACTGCTCCTGATCAACGAACGCATCCAACGGCGTCGCCAGCTCGACGCCGCGACCCACGACCCCACCCCAGAACTTTCGGCAACTCCGGAGGCAGCGTGAGCGGCAAGCGGGATGAACTTCTCACGGTTGACCAGGTGCTCGAAGAACTCGGCGGGATCTCTCGGCGGACCTTCTACCGGTGGCGGGAGATCGGTCGGGCTCCGGCTGGGTTCAAGCTCCCCAACGGCGAGATCCGCATCTATCGAAGTGATCTCGACGCGTGGCTCTGGTCGCTGCGGGAGGCGGCGTGAACACGTCCTACAAGGTCAAGTTCTGGGAGACCCGGCCGAACAAAGCGGGGCCGAGGTCAGACAAGCCGGGCAAGGTCATTTCGTACACCGCGCGTTGGACGGTCGGCGGCCGTGAGAAGTCCCGGACGTTCGAACGGTCTTCACAGGCAAAGAGCTTCCTGTCTGACCTCAGGCAGGCTGCCAAGAGCGGTAAGGCGTTCGATACGGACACGGGCCTTCCGCTGTCCATGCTCAAAGCGGCGACCGCTCGGACGTGGCTGGAGTTCGCACGTGCCTACGTCAAGGCGCGTTGGCCTCATGCGGCTGCCAAGTCTCGGGAGGGCCTCACCGACACCATGACGGCCGTGACGCTCGTGTTCGTCAAGGACACCCCCGGTCGTCCTGACGCGTCCCTCCTCCGGGTGCTTCTCCGGCGATTCGTCTTCGTGCCGGACGATCGCCGTCCCGACATGTCGGCCGAACTGGGCGCGGCGCTTCGCTGGCTGGAGTCGGCGTCCATGCCGATTACCGAACTGGACGAACCGCGGTTGGCTCGGGCCGCTCTGGAGACCCTCGCGCTCCAACTCGATGGGCAACCCGCGGCCTCCTCGACGTTCCGGCGCAAGCGGGCGGTGTTCAAGCATGCGCTCGGCTACGCGGTCGAACTGGGGGAGTTGGCGGCCAACCCCCTGGACCGAGTGAAGTGGCGTCCTCCCAAGCAGAACGGGGCCGTTGATCGGCGGGTCGTCGTGAATCCGTCCCAAGCTCGCGAGCTGCTGACGGCGGTTTCCTATGTCGGCCGGTCGCGGGGGCCTCGGCTGCGGGCGATGTTCGGGTGCATGTACTTCGCCGGCCTTCGTCCGGCTGAGGCGGCGGGGCTGCGTCGGCAGGACTGCGAACTTCCGGCAACGGGCTGGGGGCTGATCACGCTGAAGAAGACCCGGCCCCAGACCAACAAGCGATACACCGACTCGGGGGAGACCTTCGATGATCGGGGCCTCAAGCATCGTGAGGACGACATCGTGCGGCCCGTCCCCATCCCTCCCGAGTTGGTGACGATGCTCCGGGAACACCTCGACGCCTTCGGGACGGCCGAGGATGGTCGGCTGTTCGTCACCAGTGGCGGCCGGTCGTTCTCCGGCTCGGCGTACGCGCAGGTTTGGAAGCGGGCTCGCGTCCTGGCGCTCGCTCCGGATCAGGTCGAATCGCCGTTGGCGGCCCGGCCGTACGACCTGCGGCACGCGGCGGTGTCGCTCTGGCTCAATGCAGGCGTCCATGCTCCCGAAGCGGCCGAACGCGCTGGCCACGGGGTCGATGTGATGTTGCGTGTGTACGCCAGGTGCATCGATGGGCAGCGGGAGGTAGCCAACCAGCGCATCGAGGACGCGTTGGCGGCATGATCGGCAACCGCGGTGGAGAGGCTCCGGGACGTTCCGGGGCCTCTCTTGTCTTGTGTGCTGACCTGGGCAAACGCGGGCCGGGTCATTCCGCGTATATTCCGGGAACGGTGCTGTGCGGCTGCGTTCGGTGGCACATGGCTGCATCCGGGGCGCGGAGATCAACTAGCGTCTTCGCAGGTCAAAGCCTGGTTCTGCTGGTGGGGGTGGCGCGCCCGGCAGGATTCGAACCCGCGACCGTCGGATTAGAAGTCCGATGCTCTGTCCAGCTGAGCTACGGGCGCTCGGCGCCCGGCGGGACGCCGGGACACAGTGTATGGGGGCGGGTCCTTCGGCTCCACATCTATATCGGGCTATCCGTGCGGGTGGGGGTGGTGGGGGTTCTATC
>NZ_SMKB01000030.1:0-48292 GCF_004348575.1 Actinomadura sp. 7K534 | reverse complement strand
CTTCCCCACCCACCCCACATCGCAATCGAACGGTAACCCACTGTTATCTTCCCGGAGAGGTCGCCCCAGGTCGGCCGACGGCAATGCGCCCGGCTACGGCGAGTCCCATCGCTGCCAGAGCATTTCCACGCCCAGCACGATGGCGCACAACACCCCCACCGACCCGGGGAAGGCCACGAAGGCCACATGGATCGGGCTGCTCTCGTCCGGGAGGAACAGGTCCGCCCACCCCAGGGCCAGGGCCAGAGCCGTGGCGATGCCGCCGACCCGGGACGACCATTCGAAAAGGTACGCATGCCATGGCTTCGAGGCCGCCGAATTTCTCGAACGCACATCAATGCTAAAAAAGATCAGCAAAACGGCGAGGAACGAAATTAAACTGACCATATCGGCCGACGGCATCTGACGCACACCGCGATCCTAGAGAAGAACGCTCAGAGACGTGGTGCCGTCAGAGCCGGGCTCATTGATCCGATATCTCCAGGAGTCGCTGACGGAGGACGTAGCCGTCCGTCGCCCTGATGAACACGTCATCGCCTCGGACTGCCATCCAGATGGGGCGGTCCGGGTCGGCGATGATGCCGAACGTCGGGAACTCGCGCCTCAGCTTGGCGAGGTAGGCCGTCGTGCTGGGGTGCCATGCTCCGTGCGCGGAGGGGTTCAAGCGGGGGCTCCCAGATAGCCCTTGATCATGACCAGGGCGTCGGTGATGCGTTCGGACTCCGCAATGGGCTGCTGCCAGGACGTGAAGTACCAGTAGCGCCCCTCGTCCCCGTCGTGCGGTCGGCAGGTGATCGTGTCACCGGCGACTCCTCGGGCTCCACAGCAACTACGCGCGGTGGAGGTCACGTTCCGGACGACCAGTCCTCCGGCCACGTGATGAGTCGTGAAGCCGTGCGCCTTGAGGTGCATTTCGAGCGCCTTGAGACGCACGTACGACTCGACGGCCGGGGACTCGTGCTCGGGGATGCTCACGGCCGCCTCCTCGTGGACTCGGCGAGGGCGATGCGCTCGGAGAGTCGGGTCTGCGCGTCGCAGAGAAGCCACAGTTCGCCCTCGTCCTGCGCCTGAACCTCGCCCAGGCAGCCGTTGAGCACCTGGTAGTCGCTCAGTTCGCCGATCCGGTGTGCGATGAACCCGTCGTCCAATCGCTCGCCCCGCCAATCGGACACGAAGGGCATTTGCCCTATTGTTGTGGAATTATGCGATACCGACCTCTTTGGCATCTCGGGGACCTCGTTGTCTGTCGTTGCGTCGAAAAGCTTGCGAACAGCCTCATGGTCCGGGTTAAAGTGCGCTAGTGACCGTTCCACACTGCCGGTCAAGCTGAGCCAAGATCGACACAACCAGCCCTCGCTGGTTTACCCCCCGGAGGCTCCAAATGGGTGAAAATCGAGCGCGCATCTTCTTCGGCACGGAACTCCGCCGCCTGCGCGACAAGGCCGGCCTTACGGGAAAGGAACTGTCGGACGCACTCGGCTGCACCCCGCAGTGGATTAGCACCATGGAGAGCGGGCGCAAGGTCTCGGGACAGAGCGCGCTCGACCTCGACACCTATTTCAAGACGGATGGCTACTTCCACCGACTCTGGAAGCTCGCCAACGATGTCGAAGTCCAGACCATCCTTCCGCCCGGCTTTCCGGAGTACCTGGAACACGAGAAGAAGGCGACGTCCTACCGTATCTTCAGCATGCTACTCATCAGCGGTTTGTTCCAGACCGAGAACTACACTCGCGCCATCCTCGATGCCAACGACGGGACCAACGCCGCCGAACTCGCGGCAAAGCGGATGGAAAGGAAGGCAGTCCTTGACCGTGAGATCGTGCCACACACCTGGGTCGTCCTAGACGAGACCGTACTTCGGCGCACTGTAGGAAGTCCCGAGATCATGCGCGAGCAGCTAAATCACCTGCTTGAGGTCTCGAAACGGATCAACACAATGCTTCAAGTCGTGCCGATTAGTGCGGGATACCACGCTGGCCTCGGTGGAAGCTTTACTCTGTTGACTTTCGACGACAGACCCGACCTCGCCTACACAGAGTCAGCAGGTGAAGGACTCTTGATCGAGCGCCCTGACAGGATCCGAGACAAAGTCGTACGCTGGGACCTGCTCCGCGGCTACGCACTCCCTGTTGAGGAGTCCCGGGCTCTGATTAGGACGGTGATGGAAGGTCTATGAACGAGGTGCTTCGTGTCCAGTGGCGAAAGAGTCGCCGAAGTGGTCACAGCGGTGGCGATTGCGTTGAGGTAGGAGGTCTCTGGCGCAAGAGCAGCCACAGCGATCATTCGGGTGGCGAGTGCGTTGAGGTGGCAGACCTTGCCCCCATGGTCGGTGTTCGGGACTCCAAGGACCCGGACGGGCCGAAGCTGGCCTTCAGCGCCTCGGCCTGGTCGGCGTTCACTCGCTCGGTAAAGAGCAACGCGCACGACCTCGCCTGATCTCCCCCCGCTCGACTCCGTGAGCCCTCGGCCCGACGTGGCCGGGGGCTCGTCACGTTCCGGTTCGTGCGATGCACGACCAGCGCCACCCGCTGGGCGCGCGAAGGCCCATGGCTGGACCCGCGTCCACCGTCCCGTCCCCGCCAACGGGTCGCCTCGATGCCAGAGGAGGAGACGAACCCGTCCGGCCCCGGACGGCAGGCTGACGCAACCTGAGGCCGCAGAGTCCTCCCCTGACGACGCCCGGTGAACCAAGTGGCCCAAGCTGAGGGCCACGCCCGTTCCTCACCGCCGCCCGTATCCGCCACCAGCGCCGCTACAGCAGAACCCCGCACGCGCGACCGCGGAGTGGGCCCGGCCGCCGTCCGGGCGTAGCCGACGCAAGAGTATTTTCAAGGTCCGCGCGCCCTCTCCTGTCCAGAACCGGACTTTGCGGCCGATGCTCCAGGAGAGGACCGAACCGCCCCCCGACCTGCCATGAAAGCGCCCAGTTACTGACCCTCGCAATCCAGTCCCATCCCCATAAACCGACGGCTACTTACGATCTTTTACGGTTTCGCGTTACCATTCCACGACCTGCGCGTCCGAGACTGGAAATCCAGGCGACGACAAGGTCTGACATGAATGGTCATGAGTGTTTTGGAACGGTTCCAGAGGGACCGCCGGCGCCGTTATCGATCGCGGTGATCGGGGACGTGCGGGTCGAAGTGCGGGCACGCCTGAACGAACAGGCATTCGAGGACACGCACGTCGACCACCTGGAGTTCACACCTGTCGACGCCGTGCTGGCGGGGACCGCGATCAATTTCGCGAAGCAGGCCGTGCGCTGGTTCGATGCCGTGCACGTGATCTCCCGGATCGGCCGCGACCACCACACCGACGACATCGTCCGTTACCTGTCCCGGCTGGTGACGAGCTGTCATCTGCCGACCTCGGCCGGCGTCGCCAACGGCAGGACGATCGTCCTAAGAGACCGGAACGCGAGAAGGATCATCGCCGCGGACGACACCACCCCGATCCGGGAACTGTCCGTGACGGACATCGAAGAGGCGCACGGCACGATCTCCGGCAGCGACGCCGTCTTCGCCGACGGCTACCTGCTACTCGCGGAACCATCGCGTACGGCGGTCACGGCCGCCATGAAGATCGCGAACGAGCACGGCACGGTGTTCTGGCTCGACCTCGTCCCGCACGACATGGACAGGTACCTCGACCTGGACACGATCGAGCCCCTGATCAAGCGGGCGGACATCATCGTGAGCCAGGCGCGGACCATGGCCGCGCTCCTCGGCCTCCCCGATCAGTACCCGTATCGGGAGAGCGGCTTCCCCGCCCTGCTCGCCGCGCTGGCGAAGCTGTCCGACGAGAAATGCACCTGGTACCTGCGCCACGGCGATCACGACATCTCAAAGGTGCTGGTCAGCCGGGCGGGGCGGCGGGTACGCGCCTACGGCACCGGATTCGTCGAAGAGAAGTCGATGGCCGGTTTCGGTGACCGCGTGACCGCGGCCGAAATGCACGACTACCTGCGACGGCAGCGCGCCGGCGCCGACTGAAAGGAAGCCATGCCTTCTCACAAGGCCGGAGCCACGACGATACGTGGACTCCACCACGAGCTCGACCAGATCATCCCGACCGTCGGGGTCGGGGCGATGGTGCTGCGCGACAACAGGGTGATGCTTGGGGAGCGGAAAGGCTCGCACGGCGCGGGCAGTTACGCCTGGTGCGGCGGCGGGCTGGAGTTTGGGGAGAGCCTGGAAGAAGCCGTCGCCCGCGAACTGGAACAGGAATCGGGGCTCGTGCTCACCCGGGCGGAACTGTTCTGCGTCAGCAACATCCGTGAGTACGACCGCCATTACATCGACTTCGAGTTCATCGTCGAGGCCACCGGCGAGCCCGTGAACAGAGAGCCGCGCAAGTCCGGGCCCTGGCAGTGGTACTCACTCGACCGGCTGCCGAATCCGCTCTTCCGGCCGGTCGAGATCGCGCTCCGCAGCCACCGGCGGCGCCGGCCCGGCCAGGTCGTCTACAACGAGTAGGCGCGGCCTCCCCCCGACAGAACGCACGGTGACGCGGCCGACCCCCGGGTGGAACCATGCATTCCAAGCTCACTCCCAGCAGTTGGATCTATCTCCTCGTCCACGCGCTCGTGTTCTTCGTCGGCGTCTCGCTCCTGGCCATCGACCACACGGTCGCCCTCGCCGTCGGCACCTCGATGATGGCCACGGGACTCGCCGGATGGGTCGTCTTCTTCTGGGTCCGCCAGAACGAGGTGTCCGCGCGCAGCCTGCAGAACCTCGCCAAGCTCGGGATCGTGGACGGCTTCCACTACCGCTCCGTCCCGATCCGCGACCAGTACGAGCCGCGTTTCCAGAAGGCGCGCCGCGAGATATCGATCATGGGTTTCGGGTTGCGGGCACTGCGCGAGGACTTCGGTCCCCAGTTCGCGAACTGGGCCGGCTCCGCGAAGGTCCGGATACTCCTCATCGACCCCGACGCGCCCGGATCCGGATGCTCGTACGCGAACCAGCGCGACATCGAGGAGGGGAACCACACCGACAGCATCAGGAGCGACGTCGAGGCCATGCTCCGCTACACCCGGCAACTGAGGCAGGATCAACCGGAAAGCTTCCAGATCAGGCTCTACTCCTGCATACCGAGCATCAACGTCTGCGTGATCGACGACGAGGCGTTCTGGGGTCCGTTCCTGTCGAAGCGGCAGAGCCGCAACACCATGACCCTGCTCTGCCGTCGCGGCGGCCACATGTACACGGCTCTCACCGAACACTTCGAGGCCGTGTGGAGCGACTCCGAGCTGTCGCACCCGCCGGAGGACTAGCGCCATGCGCCGCACGCTCACCGCGTACCCGAGACTCCACCTGGGGCTCCTCGACACCGCCGGGATCAGCCGCCGCGTCTACGGAGGCGCGGGCTTCTCCCTGGACGGACCCCACATGGTCATACATGCCGAGCCCGCGCGGCGGCACACCGTCGAAGGCGGCTGCCTCGCCCCCGCCGAAGCGCGGCGCCTCACCGGACTCCTGGAGACGGCCGGGCTACCGGCCACGTCCCTCATCGTCGAGCGGCTGCCGCCCCGGCACGTCGGCCTGGGCACCGGGACGATGCTGTGCCTCGGCACCGTCGCGGCCACCGCCGCCTGCCACGGGCTCCGGCTGCCCCCGGAGCGCCTGTCACTGCTGAGCGGACGCGGCGGAACGTCCGGCATCGGCTGGCACGCCTTCTGGCGCGGCGGCTTCCTCGTCGACTGCGGGCAGCCCAACACCGGGCAGGCCATGCGGCCGAGCAGCGCCGGAGCGCCGCGCGAGAGCCCTCCGCTGTCCGTCGCGCTGCCGATCCCCCGGCACTGGGCGTTCGCCCTCCTGATGCCCGCCTCGGGGACGAGCGTCTCGGGGACGCGGGAACGCGACTTCTTCGCCGAGCACACGCCCACCCCCGAACGTGAATGCCTCTGCGCCTTCGCCGCCCTCTACCACTCCATCGTCCCCGCCGTCGCGAACGCGGACCTGCGGCTCCTGCGCGACGGCCTGGCGGAGTTCCAGTCACTCGGGCTCAAGAAGGCGGAGATCTCGTGCCAGCCCTTCTCGGTACGTGCCCTCCTGGAAACGCTCCACGAATCGGGCGTGCCCGCCGGGATGAGCAGCCTCGGCCCCCTGGTGTTCGCCGTCCACGAGAGCGGCGACGCCATGTCGCGGAGCGCGATCCTGGATGCCGCCGAACGCCACGGCGCCCGGATCGTCGCGTCGCCGCGTCCCAGGGACTTCGGGCACCTCATGGACGGCCGTACGGTGACCCTCCCGTCCGGCCGCGCCGTTCCCACTCCGGCACCACCCCTGCAAGCGCCGGCGATCCCCGCGCCGTGACTCCGGCGAGCTACCTTTCCTCACGCGAATGGACGGCAAAGACGGCCCGCGGCGAACCGCTCGCCGCGGGCCTTCGTAGAACAGGTACTTCCTGCCATTACCCAGACTCTCGGATGGCATTCACTGCGATGAGTCATCGCCCGCGCCGGGATTGCTCGTCGGATATTCGCCGATGCCGTGACCCCGGCGGGGTGGGAACCGGGGTCACGGGTCGGTGACCGGGCGGGCTGACGTCAGGCCCGCCCGGTCACCCGTGGATCAGGCCGCGGCGAAGTTGTACTTCGCGGTGACGGTGGCGGAGCCCGGGCACAGCCAGCCGCTGGTCCTGTTCACCGTCTGGTTGGCGAAGTTGGCGGTGACCGGGAGGTTGTTGGCGCCGGTGAAACTGCCGGTCAGGTTGCCGCCGTAGGTGCAGCCGATGGCGCTCATCGAGAAGCCGTTGAGCTTCGCGACGCCGTTGTTGAGGCTGCCGGACCACGGCAGGTTGTTGGGCGTGACCGTGACACCGCAGCCGCTGACCGAGGCGGACGTGATGGTGAGGTTGCCGTTGGCGTCGATGGTGCCGCTCAGTGTCGAGCCGGTGCACTCGGCGGGGATGCCCGCGTTGATGACCATCGTGCCGTTGAGCGTGGCGGTGAAGTTGCCGGCCGTCCAGGCCATCGCGGGGGTGGCGGTCATCGCGACGGTGACGGCCGCCGCGGCTGTGGTCGAGGCGAGAACGGCGAGTTTCTTGGTGCGGGACATGCGAGTCTCATTTCGAACCGTGGGCGTCGCGCCTGCACCCTGGAGCTGGGGTGGGTTGCCCCTTGCCTCCGCGCGAACTCCACCCGGTCGAACGAGTGGCCAATGCACGAAGAATTCGGGACGGTGGGCAGCGGTAACTCTCGTCCACGCCGACGGTGAGTTCCAACCCGAGGTAGAACGCGTTCTACCAAGAAGATAAGCAATGGGTGCGCCGTGGTCAACCCCGAAGTCGGGATCATTTACCGCAAAGTCGGACAGTGGATTTCGGCCATCTACGGACGGATGGAAATGGGTTTCCGGTTCGTCCCGATGATCAGAGTGACCGATGGGGAATACACAATGCGTTCGTGTCTCACGGACGCCGCCGGGCGCCTCCTCCGTCCACATGCGGCCGCCGTCCACGCGACACCGCGTTCGCCACGACGATGTCACCATGCGTTATGGACGTGCCCGTAAGCCGTGGCTGGTTCTCGCGACGGTGACGGCCGGACTCCTGGCCCTGGCAGCGATCACCTTCTGGCCGCTCACGGCCGAGGACGGTCTCCAGGACTCCGCGAACCGCGCCCAGCTCACCGGCGGCTTCCTCCTCGCGGCGGCCGTGGCATGGACGGGCGTCGCGGTGTGGTCGCGCCGCCGCTCCCGTGAAGCGCGCACGATCCCCGGCCCGGCGGACCTTGAGCAGGCCGCGGCGCTGCTGGCCCAGATCGTCGAACACCAGTGGAAGGAAGAGGCGGCCCTGCGGTCGCTGGACGACCCGGACCCCATCCCCGTGACATGGCAACTCGTCCAGGCACCCGGCTTGATGGACCACCACGTCAGCATCGAGGACACCGCCGCCGCGGCCGCCGGCCGGATGCAGTGGCAGGCGTCCAGCGCAGCCGTCCCCGCCCTCGCCGACCGTTTCCGCAGCACTCGCCGACGTCGCCTGGTGATTCTCGGCGCAGCGGGCATGGGCAAGACGACGCTCGCGGTCCAGCTCCTGCTCCACCTGCTGAAGACCCGCACGCCCGACGAGCCGGTGCCGGTCCTGCTCCCCATCGCGGGATGGGACACCACCGAACACCTGCGCCTGCACGAATGGCTGGCCGAACGCCTCCTCCAGGACTACCCGGCCCTCCGCTCGGACCAGATCGGCGCCCCGGCCGTCAACGCCCTGACTGCCGGAGGCCACATCCTCCCCGTCCTGGACGGTCTCGACGAACTGTCTCCGACCGCCCAAGCGCAAGTCATCACCGCTCTCAACCGCTCCCTCGGCGGAGACGACCAGCTCATCCTGACCAGCCGCACCCTTGAGTTCGCCGATGCCGTGGCCGAAGCCGGAGACGTCATCACCTCGGCGGCGGTCATGGAAGCCCGTCCCCTCGAACCAGCCGAAGCCGCCGACTACCTGGAGTTGACGCTCCCCCCGGTGCCCGCGCCCACCTGGCACCAGATCCTCACGGAACTGCGCACGACACCGACGTCCCCCATCGCCCAGATCACCAAGACTCCCCTGGGCCTGTGGCTGCTCCGCACCGTCTACATCGCCCCCGGCGCCGATCCCGCTCCCCTGGCCGACCCGGCCCGATTCCCCACCCCGGCCGCCCTCCAGACCCACCTTTTCGACCAGCTCATCCCCGCCGTCATCACCGCGCGCCCGCCGAGCAAAGACCCCGCTGACCATTTCCGCCCCCGCAAAAGGCGCGACCCGGAAGACACCCGCCGCTGGCTCGCCTACCTCGCCCACATCCTCACTCACCCCCGCAATTCCGACAGCACCCCGCGCACCCGAGACCTGGCCTGGTGGCACCTCGCCCGCCACGCCCTCCCCCCGAAACAGTTCAAGCGCAGGGTCAGGGCTCTGATCCGCTTCGTGACGGGCAGCACGGCAGGGCTTTCAAGCAGTCTCGTGGTCGGCCTCTCAGTCGGACCGGAAGGCCGCACGCCCGTCGATCTCATGATCTGGCTCGTCGCCTGGTTGCTGACCGGTCTCGTCGTCGGCCTGGCCATCGGCGTCCTCGTCAGCTTTCTCGTCACGGCGGCATCTCGGCCGTGGTCACATGATGAGCCGGGGATCGCGAATCTGAACGGCCGCATCACAATATCGCTGACTCGAAGAGTTGTTGGGTCCGTCGCACTAATCCTCACGTTCGCAATATTCCTAATAATTGCCGGCAGCTCCATCCGTGATGTGATTGTCATTCTGACCATAGGTTTCATCGCTTCGCTGGCGGCGATAATCATCGACTGGCTGGAGAACCCGATCCCCAGTGACCGGCCTAACACCCCGCTGACCACCTGGCGGGGAGACCGCCTTCTCAATATCACGAGAATCATCGTGGTCGCACTACCGGCTGGGTGTGCCATTGGAGTCGCCGTATTCCTGCTATCCGATGCCACATCGGCGTTCCTGCTCGGTGGAGCATCCGGCCCTTTGATCGGACTCGCCATGAGCAATCATCGCGCATGGGTCGCTTACCGGATCGTTGTCAGACATCTGGCAAAACGGGGTCTGGCACCCCGGGATCTGATGCGGTTCCTTGATGACGCGCACAAGCTCGGGTTGCTGCGGGCGGTCGGCCCCGTGTACCAGTTCCGCCACGCCGAGTTCCAGGACCACCTCGCGTCCGCCCATCAGGCGGCGCCCCCGCCGATGCGGCGGTGGCGTCGGCAGGAGTCGACCGCGGGGGCCGGTTGAGCCGGTCGTGGTCGCGGGGGCGGTCCACTCGTGCTGTCTCTCGCCCGAGCCCCGCCACATCGTCGCCAGCAGACTCTCGCGCTGCGCCTGCGTGAAGACCCGCCGCTTTTCGACCGAACAGCGATCGGATCTGAAATTTCACATCCGCCCTGATCCTCGTTGAAATCGACCACGGGAGTCCCACCACTGGGCTTCTGACCTGCCACTTCCCGTGCGGTATCGGGCGTTTCGCCGGTCTTGGGCAGGGATTGTCAAGCGTTCCGTTCCCGTTCATGGTGACGGCACCCCCAGCGCCCGTGCGCTTCCTTCAGGCATCCCGCAAGGCGATCGCCGGGCGCGCAGCACGAATAGGTGCCGTATGAACAGTGCACGGAAACTGTGCTCCCTCCTCACCATCCCGTCGGCGCTCGCCCTGGTGCTGACCTTCGCCCCCGCGGCCGCGGCCGCCCCGGCCCCGGACGCCGCCGCGCAGTACGTGGTGACCGGTCCCGGCACCGCCCAGCAGCGCACCGAGGTGGCGCGGACCGGGGCGGCGATCGACGACGTCCGGACGGGCGAGCTCTCGGTCACCGCCGTCCCGGCCGAGGTGCGGGCGATCCGGAGACTCGGCTACTCGGTGCAGGCGGCGCCCTCGGCCGCCCCGGCCCCGGTCGAGACCAAGGCCGCGACGTCGTACCACACGTACGCCGAGATGCGGCAGAACGTCGACTCCGTCGTCGCCGCGTACCCGCAGATCGCGCGGCAGTTCGTCGCGGGCAGGTCGTACCAGGGGCGCGACATCGTCGGCGTGAAGATCAGCGACAACGTGGCGGTGGACGAGAACGAGCCCGAGGTGCTCATCATCGCCAACATCCACGCGCGCGAGCGGCTCACCGCCGAGCAGGCGCTCGACTACATCGGGCAGCTCACCGGCGGGTACGCGGGCAACAGCCGCATCAGGAACCTGGTGAACGGGCGCGAGATCTACATCATGCCCATGGTCAACCCGGACGGCCAGGTCTACGACATGACCAGCGACACCTCCGCCGGCCGGATGTGGCGCAAGAACCGCCAGCCCAACTCGACGTCGACGGGCACGGACCTCAACCGCAACTTCGCCTACCGGTGGGGGTGCTGCGGCGGCTCGTCCGGCAGCGGCTCCAGCCAGACCTACCGCGGCACCCGCGCCGAGTCGGCCCCCGAGACCAAGGTGATCGCCGACTTCGTCCGCAGCCGGGTCGTGGGCGGCCAGCAGCAGATCAAGATGTTCCTGGACGTCCACTCCGAGGCCGAACTGGTGCTGTGGCCGTTCGGCTACACCTACAACAACACCGTCCCCGGGACGATGACCGCCGACGACGAACTCGCCCACCGCACGATCGGCCGTGAGCTGGCCTCGACGAACGGGTTCACCCCGGAGCAGTCCAGCGACCTGTACATCACCGACGGCACGACCATCGACTGGACGTGGGGCCAGTACCGCATCTTCTCGTACACGTTCGAGCTGGGCGGCGGCAGCTTCTACCCGCCGCCGTCCGCGATCGACCGGGAGGTCCAGCGCAGCCGCGAGGCCCTGCTGCGGCTGACCGACTACGCCGACTGCCCCTACCGGGCGATCGGCAAGCAGGCCCAGTACTGCGCCGCCTGATACCGCGGACATGAGAGGACCGGCGGGCGGTCGCCGCCCGCCGGTCCGGCAGATGCGAAAGAGCGAGACTTCAGCTGACGGCTCTGTGCCGCGATAGCCCTCCTTCCGGTCTTCCTTCCTCCTGACGTGCGCGCACCGGGCCGCTTCGCGGAGGTGCGCGCTGCCGCCGCATCGGGAGACCGCTCCCGACTGGCCGGCCCGCGCGCCGCGCGACACGCGCCGGCGGGCACGAGAACCGGATATATCGCCACGGTCGCCCGGTGGGCGGTGTCCAGGGAGGTGCGGGCGGCCCCAGCCGGACGGGCGGTCCGCCGAAGGACGCCGCGACCAGGGCGTCGAACTCGTCCCTCAGCCACCGGTCGTCGGCGCAGATCAGCTCTGCGAACTCGCGGTCCACCCGCCGCGGCACGAGGCGCTGCATCTCGATCACTCCCCTGGAACCCTCTGCGCGTTCACCAGGTCATCGACCGATACACCTTTTCTATACCCACAGGGGCAGAAGACTGTCAAGTGCGGGGAGGTAGATGATTGACATGTCGCTGGAGGTAACCTACAGTCTGAGTTGCAAGTTTCCTTCTGTGGCGATCAGGCCCCCGGGCCGTCCCGAGGCCCGGGACATCTTCGGAGGTGAGGCATCATGCTGCTGACGTCGATCGACCCGTTCGTGCAGGAGTTCGAGCGCCAGTTCGACCGGGCGTTCCGCCAGGTCGCCGGGAACGGCACCGGCGCGGGCATGCCGATGGACGGCATCCGGCGCGCCGACGACGTCGTCCTGCGGTTCGACCTGCCCGGCGTGGACCCCGACTCCGTCGAGATCACCGTCGACCGCGGCGTCCTGTCGGTCACCGCGCACCGCGAGGAGGAGATCGGCGAGGACGAGCGTCCGTTCATCCGCGAGCGGACCATGGGCTCCTTCACCCGCCGCGTCTACCTGGGCGAGCACCTCGACGCGGAGGCGATCGAGGCCGCCTACGACAACGGCGTCCTCGCGATCCGCATCCCGGTGCTGGAGAAGGCCAGGCCCCGCAAGGTCGCCGTCCAGGCCGGCCGCGGCCGCAAGGCGCTCAAGGGCTGACCAACATCCGGCGGCGGATCACCGCGGCCCGGTCCCGGGCATCACCGGGGCGGGGCCGCGGTCCCGTCCGGCAGAGACAGAAGAAGGAGTGTGCGTGAAGCTGCCCATGGACGACGAGCACGCGGCCCTGTTCACCGTGGGGCAGGTCGCCGACATGCTCGACGTGCAGCAGGCGTTCCTGCGCCGCATCGACCAGCACCAGGTCGTCTCGCCGCGCCGGTCGGCCGGGGGCCAGCGCCGCTACAGCCGGCACGAGATCGGCCGCGTCCAGCAGGTCCTGACCATGATGGACGAGGGCATGACGCTGCCCGCGATCCGCCGCATCATCGAGCTCCAGCACGAGCTCGCCCAGGTGACCCGCGAGCGCGACGAGCTCGCCCGCCGCCTGGACGCCCTGGGCTCCGGCCCCGGGGACCGGGCCTGACCGGCCGGTAACGTGGGACGGGCAGAGCAAGCGCAACAATCAGCCGAGCTCCCGGGAGGTGACCCCGCGATGACGGCCCCCACGCTCATCCTGCGCAAGACGCGCACAGCCGCGGACTACGTGCGCACCCGCACGCGCAACGCCGAGACACGCGAGAGGGCGGCGGCCGTCCTGCACGTCCTGGCCGGTGTCCACGCCGCCGGCGACGTGGCCGCCCCGGCGTCGCTCCGCGACCTGGTGGCGGCCGTCGGCGACTGCGCGGGACCGGAATGGCTGCAGGCGCACGCCGACGACCCGGACGTCCGCCGCCTCGCGACCCTCCTCGACGCACCGGACCTGATCCCCGGCGACCCGGAGGAACTGGACGAACTCCTGGCCACGGTGCTCTGGACCCGGCACGGCCCGCAGCCCGCGACGGCCTGAGCCCGGCCGGGGCAAAGATCGGCAGACCTTTACCGCGCGGATGACCTCGCGGGCGCGGGCGTCACCCGGCGTCCGGAACACGGACGCGAACTTTGATCAGCCGAAACGTTCGCGGAGGGCCGGGAGGAGATCGGCCTCCGCCCACGTGCGGAAGTCCTTCTGCTGCTCGGCCCCCGACTGGCAGATCGCCAGGTGGGTGAACCCCGCGTCCGCGAACTTCCGGACGGCCTCGACGTAGTCGTCCACGTTGTCGCCGCACGGGACGGACTCGGCGACGTCCTCGGGACGGACGGTCCGCACCGCGGCCTCGAAGTTCACCGGGCCCGGAAGCTCGGCCATCACCTTCCACCCCGGAGCCGAGAACCTCCAGATCCGGTGCGCGCGCTCCCTGCACTCGTCGAGGTCGGTCCCGTAGGAGACGGGGAGCTGCCCGTAGACGGGCTTGCCCGCGCCGCCCTCCGCGTGGAACAGGTCCACGGTCTCCTTGACGGGCTGGTCGGAGATGAGCAGGTCGCCGTGCTCCGCGGCCAGCCGCCCGGCGCGCGGGCCGAAGCCGGCGATCCCGATCGGGACGGGCCGGTCCGGCAGGTCGTACAGCTTCGCGGAGTCGACGGTGAAGTGCCGGCCCCGGTAGTTGACGTAGTCTCCGCCGAACAGCGCCCGGATGATCTCGACGGCCTCCGCGAACATCTCGTGCCGGACGTCCACCGACGGCCAGCCGCGGCCGACGACGTGCTCGTTGAGGTTCTCGCCGGCGCCGAGCCCCAGCGTGAACCGCCCGTCCGACAGGACGCCCATCGTGGCGGCCTTCTGCGCCACCACGGCCGGGTGGTAGCGCATGATCGGGGCCGTCACCTGCGTCATCAGGGGGATGCGGTGGGTGGCCTGGGCCAGCGCGCCCAGCACCGACCAGGCGTAGGCGGAGTGGCCCTGGTCCTCCAGCCACGGGAAGTAGTGGTCGGAGACGGCCGAGTAGTCGAAGCCCGCCTCCTCCGCCTCCACCACGTCGGCCACGAGCTGCTTGGGCGGTGTCTGCTCGCAGAGCAGTGTGTATCCGAATTCCATGCAGGCCCGCATACCCGCCCCCGCGCGCTGAACCGTCGCGGTGCCGCAAGCCCCGTCCCGCAGCGCATCGAGGCGCTGACGCCCCCTCCCGCGGGCGCCCCGCGAGCCTCCCGTAAGCGACAAAACCGCTGGACAAGGGGATCTTGGCTACTCCCAGTGAGGTCTGCTATACGTAGAGCTACCCGCCTCTGTCCGGAGGCGGGAAAGGGACATCCGGTATCCACCTTGAGATCCGGGCGTGACAAGGAAGAAAAGGAACCACATGAAGTCCTACACCTACACCGAGCTCGAGACGCTGACCGGCGAGGTCCTGCCGGAGCGCGCCGTTCTGTCCACCCTGCTCGCCGGCGGCGGCCACGGCGGTGGCGGCGGCGCCATCGTCGTCCCGAACTGCCAGGCCGTGACGGCCGTCAACCACGGCCTCCTGGGCATCGTGAACCCGGCGACCAACAGCTCGTCGATCGCCTGCGCCGGCAGCACCGTGGTCGCGGGCGGCTGACCGAGGAGTCGGTACCGCGGGCTCGCGCCCGCAACGGAAGGGCTGGTGTTCTCCCGCCAGCCCTTCCTCCTCTCCCGCGGGAAGTCGTGGTCGGCGGCGGCCGAGCGCGCCGCGCGTCCCCTCCGGGGGACACGGTGAAACCGCTGGCAGGCCCATGCTTGGCTACTCTAGGTGAGGTCTGCTATACGTAGAGCTACCTGCTTCTGACCGGAGGCGGGAAAAGGGACATCCGGTATCCACCGTGAGATCCGGGCACGACCAAGAAGAGGAATGACATGAAGTCGTACACCTACACCGAGCTCGAGATGCTGACCGGCGAGGTCCTGCCGGAGCGCGCCGTTCTGTCCACCCTTCTCGCCGGTGGCGGCAACGGCGGCGGCGCCATCGTCGCGCCGAACTGCCAGGCCGTGACGGCCGTCAACCACGGCCTGCTGGGCATCGTCAACCCGGCGACCAACAGCTCGTCGATGGCCTGCGCCGGCAGCACGGTGGCCGCGGGCAGCTGACGGCTGACCGAAGAGCAGTACCGCGGGCTCGCGCCCGCACGGAAGGGCTGGTGTTCTCCCGCCAGCCCTTCCCCCTCTTTCCGGACGATCTGAAGGCGAACCCATGAGCCAGACGACCCCTCACAAGCTCAGCTACGCGGACCTCGACCGGCTGTCGGGCGAGGTCCTTCCCGGACGGCTAGTGCTGTCGTCCGCCGGCGGCGGAGGCGGCGGCGGCACCGACGCGGTGTACGCCTGCCAGTACTGGCACTCGGCGGGAACGTCCGGCCTCCTCGGCACGGGTCTGCTGGCCCAGCCGGAAGAGACGACGCTGAGCTGCATTCCCGTCTCCGTCCACCACGACTCATGAGCACCCCCGCCGACCAGGCCGTCGACGAGGCCGGCGTTCCGAAGTCCCTCGCCTTCCCGGCCCTCGCCGAGGGCGCGGAACTCGTCGGCGAGTTCAAGAACTCCGGCTACCGGGAGCCGCCCCAGCTCGTGTGCCTCCCCAACCGGCAGCTCGTCAGGCTGCCGCCGCTGCTGTTCCTCGTCGCCAAGGCGCTGCACGACCACCGCGACCTGGCCGAGACGCGGGACGTCCCCGCGGCGCTCGAAACGGTCGCCGCCACGGTCAGCGAGGAGGCGGGCGCCCGGCTGACCGCCGAGCAGGTCGTCTACCTCGTCGACCGCAAGCTCGCGCCGCTCGGCGTCACCGGCTACACCGACGGCACGTCGCCGCCCCTGGTCAAGGCGAATCCATTTCTCGGCCTGAAGTTCAAGGTCGCGGTGTGCCCGGAGCGGGTCACCTGGTTCATCGCCGGGCTGTTCAGCTGGCTGTTCCGGCCGGTGATCGTCGCGGTCACGGTCGCCGCCGTCATCGGGTGCGAGGTCTGGCTGCTCACCAGCCGGTCGATCGCGGAGGCGTTCCAGCAGACCCTGCTCGTCCCGGTGAGCATCCTGATGATCATGGGGCTGGGGGTGCTGTCGTGCGTCTTCCACGAGTTCGGGCACGCCGCCGCCTGCCGGTACGGCGGCGTCCGCCCCGGGGTCATGGGCTGCGGGATCTACCTCGTGTGGCCCGCGTTCTACACCGACATCACCGAGTCGTACCGGCTCGGCCGCGCCGGGCGGCTGCGCGCCGACCTCGCCGGGGTGTACTTCAACGGCATCTTCGTCCTCGGGCTCGCGGGGCTGTACCTGTGGACGGGGTTCGAGCCGCTGCTCGTCGCCGTGCTGTTCGTCAACTTCGAGATGATCCAGCAGCTGCTGCCGACGCTCCGGTTCGACGGCTACTACATCATGTCGGACCTGATCGGCATCCCCGACCTGTTCAAGTACATCGGGCCGATCCTGCGCCGCAAGCTGCTGCGCCGCCCGGCCGACCCGAAGCTCCAGGAGCTCAAGCGCTGGCCGCAGATCTTCGTCACGGTCTGGGTGCTGACGGTGGTGCCGCTGCTGGTGTTCCAGCTCGGCCTCATCACGACGCAGATCCCGAACCTGGTCGCCAAGGACTGGATGATGATCCGCGGCCTGGCCACGGCGGCGTCGAACGGGGCGAGCCCGCTCGTGCTGGTCACCTCCGGCCTGCAGATCATCCTGCTCATCCTGCCGCTGCTGGGCGTGCTGCTCATCCTCTACATGGCGGCCCGCTGGCTGGTGCGGCAGGCCGTCCGGTACGTCAACGGCCCGGTCTCCGAGCCGGTGGCGGACTCCTGAGTTCCCACGCCCGGGTTCCGACGTGCGCCGGGCGCCCCTCGCGGGCGCCCGGCGCACCGTTTTCCAACGGCCGGTAATGCATTTTATACGCTTTATAGAAGAAGCATCGAAAGCACGGACAACGGGAACCTACTCCGAGTAAGTAGTGAGCACGACCCGTCCCGTAACCTGCCGAGCACGATCATCACCGGGCACATCCCCGCCCGAAGGCGACCGGAATCGAGGGCGATTCCGCGTCCGCACATCAGCCGCACGACGGCACCCCCCCCTTTTCGAAGGCCGGCGTACCCTGTCCGGCCTTTCTCGAAAGGCCTCGCATTGCTTCACCGCGTCGCCGCCGCCGCATGCGCGGCGGCCCTCGCCCTGCTCGCCCTGCTCGCCCCGCTCGTCCCCGCCCCGACCGTGGATCGTTCCACCGCCCTGGCCGGCACCGGGCCCGAGGTCGTCGCCGAGACGTCCGTCGCGTCCCGCACCGTGGACCTGACCATCGAATCCCCCGCCATGGGCCGCATCGAGAAGGTCCGGCTCCTCCTCCCGCCGGGATGGACGAAGGACACCGACCGGACCTGGCCCACCCTCTGGCTCTTGCACGGCGGAGTCGACGGCTACACGGCCTGGACGCGCGATACCGACGTCGCCGAACTGACCGCCCGCACGGGCGTCATCGTCGTCATGCCGAACGGCGGGCGCTGCGGCAACTACTCCGACTGGTGGAACTACGGAGAAGGCGGAACGCCCCAATGGGAGACGTTCCACATGACCGAACTCCGCCGCATTCTCGAACGCGACTACAACGCCGGGCAACGACGCGTGATCGCCGGGAATTCCATGGGCGGTCTCGGCGCGATGCTCTACGCGGCGCGCTTCCCCGGCATGTTCGAGGCCGCCGCCGCGTTCAGCGGATACCTCGACACGCTCCTCGGCCACGAGCCGGGGAAGAACTCGACCGGCTGGGGTCCGGCGCTCGCGTGCCCCGGCACCGACTGGCGCCGCGTGTGGGGGCACCCCGACGACCAGGCCGCGATCTGGCGCGCGCACAACCCCGCCGACCTCGCCGAGCGGCTGCGCGGCGTCCGGCTGTGGGTGGCCAGCGGCAACGGCAAGGCCGGGCCGCTCGGCGGGCTCCCGTTCACCGACCCGGTCGAGGCCGCGACCCGCGACCACGCCCGCTCGTTCACCGGACGGCTGCGCGACCGGGGCATCCCCGTCACCACTCGCTTCTACGACGGCCAGCACGACTGGCCGTACTGGGAGCGCGAGCTGCACAAGGCGTACCCGATGCTCCTGCAGTCCCTCGCCCTCCCCCCACCCCGTTGACTTGCGGCGTGTTGTTGTTATGGAGCGTTGCATAACAACAACACGCCGCAAGTCAACGAATCGGGTGGGGTTCAGGTTTGGCGCAACGCGTCCATTGCGTCCTCGCCGGTGCCCAGCGGACCGTTCCACTCGACCAGCAGGACGGTGGCGTCGTCGTCCAGGTGACCGGCGTGGTGGTCGAGGATGCTGTGGATGAGCCGCCGCAGCGTCTCGGGGACGGGCATCCCGTCCTGCTCGTGGCGGATGATGAAGTCGACGAAGCGGTGGAGGCCGAACTCCCGTTTCTGCGGGTCGCGGGCCTCCACGATCCCGTCGGTGTAGAACAGGACCCGGTCGCCCGGCTGGAGCTGCTCGGTGCACAGCTTCGGGACGACGCCGAGGTCGGTGCCGAGCGGGGCCCCGGGCCGGCAGTCCAGGGTGGTCACCCACCGCCCGCCGCGGATGACGGCCGGCTCGGGATGCCCGTACGAGGCCCACGACAGGGCGCCCGACCGGAGGTCGAGCTCCGCCAGCACGGCCGTCACGAAACGCCCGGAGCCGTCGTGCCGGACGAGTTCCTCCTCGATCGCCTGGCCCGTCTCCAGGATCCCGGCGCCCCGCAGCCTGCTGCTGCGCCACGCCGCGATCGCGAGAGCGGACGTCAGGCCCGCGGTGGTGTCGTGGCCCATGGCGTCGAAGACGCCGAGGTGGACGGTCTCGCCCGCCAGCGCGTAGTCGAACGTGTCACCGCCCAGCTGGTAGGCGGGCTCCAGGGCCGCGCCGATCACCACCTGGTCGTTGGCGAACGTCATCGGCGGCAGCAGCCGCCACTGGATCTCCGCCGACACGGTCATCGGCCGGGTCCGTATCAGCCGGGAATAGGAGTCGCTGTAGGGGCCCTTGCTGACGACCAGCAGGGCCACGAGGCCGGCCAGGTACTCGGCGTCGTCCAGGGCCTGCTCGTCGTCCCGGCCGACGGTGACGCGGAGGACCCCGATCCGCTCGGCCCCGTCGAGGATCGGCATCCACCACTGGCAGCGCCCGTCGTCGGACACCTGGCCCTTCACCGGCCGCATGGTCCGGAACGCCCGGCCGGGGAGCGTGCCCTCGACCTTGTACTCGGGAGTCTCGTCGCCGGGGTCCTGCCCCGCGTCGTGCCCGCGTCCGGTGAGCAGCCGCAGGACCGTCTGCTGCACGTCCGAGGCGTAGATCAGCACGTCGTGCAGGCCGGAGTCGGCGGCGTGCCGGGCGACGGCGCCCGGCAGCTGCTCCATGGACATCAGGTGGCTGGCCGCCACGAGCTCTCTCAGCATCGGTTCGCCGTCCTAGGCCGTCCGTTCGTTCGGCACCGTCCGTTCGCTCGGCACCGTTCCGCCCTTCCGTTACCCGGTTGGACGTCTCCCATGTGGCCCGCGGTCCGAGCCGGGCCACACGTAGGGCAGGTCGTCCGGCGTGCCGGGGAAGAGGGCGCCGTAGAACTCGGGGTCCTTGCGGACGAGGGCCGACCGGTGGCTCAGGTGGAACTCGGCGTCGCCCAGCCAGGGCGGCAGCTCCCCGGCGCCGGCGAGCTCCTCCTGGTTCCGCGGCCGCCGCACGCCCGTCGCCCCTTCGAGGTCGGCGCGCAGCGTCGCCGCGCACGTGTCGCCGTGGCCGAGCTCGCACCAGTGGCCGCAGACCTCCAGGCCGTAGCGGACGAGGGCCTCCTCGTACCCCGTCCACATCAGCGCCGCCGGGTGGTGCCGCCAGCCGTAATCGGGCACGGTCACGGCGCGCAGCACCTGGATCGCCTCGACCCGCTGCTTGCCGAGCCGGCGCCGGTCGAGGGCGCGGGCGGTGGCGGCGAAGTCCGCGTACGGCAGGAACGTCTGCACGCCCGTCCCCTACCCGGGAGCGCGCGGCTGAGCGTCGAGGGATCGCAAAGCCGGGGACCCGGTGCGGATCAGCTCCGGGCGGGGGACGGGCCGCCGGGCAGCGCCGCGGCGATCTCGGGTTTCAGCAGGTCGCGGACGCTCGCGTACGACGCGCCGAAGCTGAGGTTCGCGCAGCCGTCGCTGCCGCCCGACAGATGGGCGATCCGGAACTCGCCCGGGGTGAAGAACGCGTTGAGGAAGGGCGGGTCGGTGTCCCTGCCAGGCACGGTGGGCGCCTTCCTGGGGAAGAAGTCGGCGATCTCGAACCGCCCGTCGGAGCTGCAGTCCTCCCACCGGGGCTCGGTCGGCGCCCGCTGCTCGACGCTCGACTGGAGCCGGCGCACGCCCGCGGCCGTCAGCGTGCCGGGGCGGAACACGTCGGCCGCGGTGAGCTTGCGTCCGGTGCGCAGGTCGACGGTGACGACCTCGCCGCCGGGCGACCCGTCCGCCTGCCCGCACCAGTCGGAGAGCTGGAAGTACCGGACGGACACCAGCCGCGGACCGCGCACCCCGAGCGTCGTCTCGGTGCCGATCTCCATGGGCCTGCCCGCGGGGCAGGGCGCCTGGCGGACGCCCCGCCGCGCGATCTCGATGAGCCGGTCCAGCGGGCCGCGCAGCTCGGCGTTGATCCGCCGCTCCAGGGCCGGGTCGCCCAAGCCGGTGACCCTGGCGTACCGCGCGTTCTGAATCTCGATCGGCACCGGGCCGCCGGTGAGCGTCCGGCTGTCCGCGGCCAGCGTCACGACCGGGGCGGGCGGGGGCTCGGCGTCGTCCTGCACCGCGTAGATCGCGCCGCCCGCCGTCGCGGCGACCACGGCGGTGCCGGCGACCGCCATCGTCCCCTTCCCGGCCGCCGTGGCGAGGAATCCCTTGCTCACCGACGCCCCCACGGTGCCGGCGGAGGCCCCGCCGCCCGTCCCGGCCGCGCCCGCCGCGCCGGCGGTGGACGCGCCGGCCGCCCCTGCGGCACCGGCCCCGGCGGGGGCGACCGCGAGCGCGCCGAGCGGGAACAGCGCGGCCAGCGCGACCGCGGCGGCGGCCAGCGCGCGGACGCCGCGGCGCTCCCAGTCGCTCCCGTACGCGGCGGCCGCGGCGGACTCCAGCCACGTGACGAACTCCGCCGCGCCCGGGGGCCGCTCCCCCGGGTCCTTCGCCATCCCGCGCTGGACGAGCGGGCGCAGCGGCTCGGGCACGCCGGCCACGTCGACGGGCGCGGTGAGGTGCCCGTTCATCAGCGCGGCCCGGTCCGCCGCGGGGAACGGGCGGCGCCCGGTCACGCACTCGACGAACACGCACGTCGCGGCGTACACGTCGGTGGCGGGCGTGGCGGCCTCGCCGCGCCACTGCTCGGGCGCCATGTAGAGCGGCGTCCCGGCGGCCGAGCCCTGCCCGGCCAGGACGGCGACGCCGAAGTCGACGAGCTTGCTCAGCCCGTCGGGCCGCACGACGACGTTCGCCGGCTTGTAGTCGCGGTGGACGACCCCGACGGCGTGCGCGGCGGCGAGCCCGAGCAGCGACCCCTTCAGCACGAGCAGCGCCGCCTCCGGCGCCAGCGACCCGTGCTCGCGCAGCACCTCCTTGAGCGACGCCCCGTTGACCGCCTCCATCACGATCGCCGCGCCGTGCTCGCTCTCCACGAACCGGAACAGGCGCGCCACGTACGGGCTGGTCAGCCGGCCGAGCATCTGCGCCTCGGCCCGCAACCCGGCGACGGCCGCGGCGTCCGCCCGCCCTAGGTACTTGATCGCGACCGGTGCGCCGGACGCGGTGTGCCGGGCGAGGACGACCCGCCCCTGCGCACCGCGGCCCAGCTCGCGGTCCTCGGTGAATTCCGCCAGCCGCCATTCCATCCCGGCCACCCCCGTGGGTCTGCACACGCGCTGCTCATGATCGAACCTCACCGGTCGGTGACGCTCCCGCGCGCCGAAAGGTTCGCGGAAACGCGCCCCCGGCGCCACCCCCTTGGCGGGGCCGCCGGAGGGCCGGGTGAGATGGACCACACCTCCGGCGGCGGGCGCGCGCGTCCGGGACCGTTCGAAGTCACAGGTCACGGGCCCGGCCTATCGGTTTCTGACAACCACCCCGGAAAGGAGGGGCCGTGAATGGCCCGAAGGACTGTGCTAAACCCATCTGGGGTCGGCCGAGGCGGAAGGATCTTCATGGGTGCGGCGGAGGATTTCGCGGAGGTCGTCGACACCGGCCGCTATCCGCTGACCGATCCCGGCGGCCCCGGATGGGACGCCGCGGTTTCCCGGACCCGGGAGGCGCTGGCCGAATCGGGATGCTGCGTGCTTCCCGACTTCATCCGGCCCGCACTGCAGGACGCGCTGAGCGCGGAATGCGCGACGATCGCGCCGCGCGCCCATTACGACGTCGAAACGGTGAACGCCTACAACATCGACATCGGCACCCCATTGCCGGAAGACCACCCGGGGCGCATCACGATCGAGCGGGGCAACGCGTTCGTCGCCCGCGACCACATCCCCGCGGACTTCATCGTCCACCGGCTCTATTCCAGCGAACTGTTCCAGCGCTTCGTCGCGGCCTGCTTCGGGCTGCCGCGGGTGCACGAGCTCGCCGACCCGCTGTCGGCGCTCTGCCTCAACGTCGTCAAGCCCGGGATGGAGCATCCCTGGCATTTCGACACCAACGAGTTCACCGTCAGCCTGCTCACCCGGGAATCGGAGGAGGGCGGCGTCTTCGAGTACTGCCCGAACATCAGGTCGGCGGAGGCGGAGAACTTCGGCGACGTGCGCAGGGTGCTCACCGGGGACGGCGGCGAGCTCATCCGCCGGCTGGCACTGCGCCCCGGCGACCTGCAGCTTTTCAAGGGACGGTACTCCCTGCACAGGGTGAGCACCGTCGGCGGCGACACCGCTCGGCACACGGCGATCCTCGCCTACAGCGAGCGTCCGGGGGTCATCGGCAGCGTCGCGCGCACGAAGCAGCTCTTCGGCCGCGTCCTGCCCGCACATCTGGCGGCGGAGGGGCGCGCCGTCCGGGTGGACCGGCTGCTGGATTAGGAGACCGCGTGCGCGTTGACACGACCGGAAAGATCTCGCTCGACCACATCTACACCTCGCCCGACCCGCGCGCCTATTTCGGCACGCTGCGCGAACTCGACTACAACATCCCGGAACTGGCGAAACCGCATTTCCGCCGGTTCATCGCGGAATACCGGCAGGCGCTCGGGGTGCCGCGCCCGACCGTTCTGGACATCGGCTGCTCCTACGGCATCAACGCGGCGCTGGTGAAATACGGCGCCACCATGGGCGAGCTGTACGATCGCTACGGCGGCCGCGACGCCCACCGGCGCACCCGCGCGACGCTGCTGGCCCGCGACCGGGAGCTGACCCGTTCCCATGAAACCGCGAACGACCTGCGCTTCCTCGGCCTCGACGCCTCGGAAGAGGCCCTTTCCTACGCGCTGGAGGCCGGATTCCTGGACGGCACCGTCCACGCCGATCTGGAGAACGGCGACCCGACCGACGAGCAGCGCGCGCAACTCGCGGGGACCGACCTGGTCATTTCCACCGGCTGCCTCGGATACGTCACCGAGCGCACCATTTCCCGCATCGTCGAGGCGCAGGACGGCCGCCGCCCGTGGATGGCGCATTTCGTGCTGCGGATGTTCCCGTTCGACCCGATCGCCGACACCCTCGCCGCCGCCGGGTACGAGACCGTCCGGCACGACGGGCTGTTCCGGCAGCGGCGCTTCGCGACACCGCAGGAGCGGTCGCTCGTCCTGGACCGCCTCGCGGCGGCCGGCGTCGACCCGGCCGGGCTGGAGACCACCGGCTGGTTCTACGCGCGCCTCTACATCTCCAAGCCGTGCACCTGAGCACTGACAACACGAGGATCGAAGTGAACGCCAGCGAAGAGATCTCGACCCGCACCTTCGGCAACGAGGAGCACCTGCCGCGGGTGCCGCTGCCGACGCTCGACGCGACGTGCGCGAAGTTCATGGAGTGGTGCGGGCCGCTGCTGACCGCCGGGGAGCGGGCGCGGACCGAGTCCGCGCTGGCGGAGTTCGCCCGCCCGGGCGGCCCCGGCCGCGCGCTGCACGCGGCGCTCGAACGCTACGACGCGGCGGAGGGCGTGCACAGCTGGCTCGACACCTTCTGGCCGTACCGCTACCTCGGCCGGCGGGACCGCATCGCCCTGAACGCCAACTTCTTCTTCCTGTTCAAGGAGTCGGCCGACGGGCAGGCGGAGCGCGCCGCCGGGCTCATCGCCGGCGCGCTCGACTACAAGCTGCGGCTGGACGCCGAGGAGGTCCCGCCGGCCGTGCAGCGCGGACGCCCGCTGACGATGGAGCAGCACAAGTACCTGTTCTCCACGACCCGCATCCCCGGCGCCGAGCAGGACACCGTCCGCGCCCCCTACACCGCGGAGTGGCCGGGGCCGTCGCGGGCCCGCCACATCGTGGTGTTCTTCCGCGGCAACATGATCCGGATGGACGTCCTCGGCCCGGACGGCCGCCCGCACACGCTGGACGAGCTGACCGCCGGACTCCAGACGATCATGAAGGCGGAGGCGGCGCCGGAGCCGTCCGCCGGGCACCTCACCACCATGGCCCGCGCCGAGTGGGCCGAGAGCCGCCGCGCCCTGATCGCGCTCGACCCCCGCAACGCCGAGGCGATCGACGAGGTGGAGACGGCGCTGTTCTGCGTCTGCCTGGAGAACTTCGTCCCCAAGAACACCCTCGACGCCTGCGACCACCTGCTCCACGGCGACAGCGGCAACCGCTGGTTCGACAAGGCCGTGTCGTTCGTCGTCTTCGGCGACGGCACCGCGGGCATCAACGTCGAGCACTGCGAGCTGGACGGCACGACGATCCTCGCCTTCGTGGACGCGCTGCTGGACGCGCCGCCCGAGCTGGTCTCCCGGCGCTCGGGCGCCGTGTCGCAGGGGCTCCCGGTCATCGAGCCGATCGAGTTCGTCCTCGACGACGCCCTGCGGGAGGACATCGAGGACGCCGCGGCGTCCTTCGCCGCCTACGGCGCGGCGACCGCCACCGCCACGGTGTCGTTCGAGGACTTCGGCTCCGCCCACATCAAGCCGCTGAAGATGTCGCCGGACGCGTTCGTGCAGATGGCCTACCAGCTCGCGCACCGCCGCGCGAAGGGGATCACCGGCGCCACCTACGAGTCGATCGCGACCCGCCGGTACCGGCACGGGCGCACCGAGGCGATGCGCGTCGTCACCCCGGAGGTCCTGCGGTTCGTGGACCTGATGGAGGACCCGGACGCCGGTGCCGAGGCCCGCCGGGACGCGTTCCGCGCCGCCGCCGAGGCCCACGTCCGGCGCGCCAAGGAGTGCCAGAGCGGCCAGGCGCCCGAGCAGCACCTCTGGGAGCTGCAGCTGATCCAGCGGCGGCGCGGCGCGGAGCTCGGCGTCACCGAGCCGCTCGGCCTGTTCGAGTCGCCGGGCTGGCTGACGATGCGGGACGACTACCTGAGCACCAGTTCGGCGCCGTCGGTCAACATCCGGTACTTCGGCTTCGGGTCGACCAGCGAGCAGTGCATCGGCGTCGCCTACGTGCTGCTCCCGGACCGCTTCAACGTCTACCTCAGCACGCCGCAGGCGGTGGCGGACGCGATGCACGTGTTCGCCGACCGCCTCCGCGAGGCCGTCAAGGAACTCCGCGAACTGCTCGCCTGACCGCCCTGCTCGCCTGACCGCCCTGCTCGCCTGACCGCCGGGCCGGACGTCACCGGCCCGGCCGCGCGGGCCGGTGGGTCCGCCCGGACGGGTACAGCCAGCGCCTCAGCAGCCTGCTCAGCGCCGGCATGACGAACAAGGTGAGCAGCGGGATCACCAGGAGCGGGAACGTCAGCGCCTGCAGCGGCGGCGGCCACGACCTCGTCAGCGGGGTGACGAACGTGTTCAGCAGGAGGCTGAGCGGATAGACCGCGCAGAACGTCACGGCGATCATCTTGAGCTTCGACGGCGCCGGAACCGACTCCCCGGGGAGGCTGAACCAGGTCTCCATCCCGGTGGTGTCGTGCCGGTGCTCGCCGGCGACCTCGCGGACGCGGTCGATCAGCTCCGCGCGCTCGGCGGACTCCAGCCACCCGTCGAGCCGCTCCTGGCCGGCGAAGTTGACGACGGTGTAGTACCGGTTCCGCGCCCCCTCGGCGCGCAGCCACACCGCGCCCAGGTGCCCGGGGAACCGGACCGCGGCGCGGTGCAGCCGCTCCGCGCGCTCCTCGAAGTCGCGTTCCCGGCCGGGCTTGACGTCCCACGTGAGCACGAGCGTGACGGGGTCTTCCGGTTCCCCTTCGTCCATGCCCCGGAACCTCACCGGTTCCGGGGCCGTCATGCGGCGGTGACGGGATCAGGCGGCGGCGAGCGCCTCGGTCGGGCTGAGGCGGGACGCCCGCACGGCCGGGTACAGCCCGGCGACCGCGCCGATGACCAGGGTGGCCGCGACACCGCCCGCCACCGCCCACGCCGGGACGACCGACGGCCAGCCCTGGTAGAGGGCGTACCCGGCGGTGATGAGCACGCCGATGAGCGCGCCGGCCGCGCCGCCGAGCGCCGACAGCAGCAGCGACTCGGCGAGGAACTGCGTGCGGATCTGGCCGCGGGTCGCGCCCAGGGAACGGCGCAGGCCGATCTCCGAGCGGCGCTCCAGCACCGAGATGACCATCGTGTTCGCCACCCCGACGCCGCCGACGAGCAGCGCGACCGCGCCGAGGCCGAGCAGCAGCCCGGTGAACGCCTCGCCCGCGGCCTGCTTGGCGGCCAGCGCGTCCGACGGACGCGACACGTCCACCTCGTTCGGGGCCGCCGGGTTCGCGGTCGCGCCCAGCACGTCCCGGACGTCCTCGACGCTCGCCTCCCGCGACCGGGTGTAGATCGTCGTCGGGTGCCCGTCGAAGCCCAGCACGGACTCCGCCGCGGGCCAGCCGACCAGCGCGGCCGTGTCCAGCTCGGGGGCCAGCGGCGCCGGGGCCAGGATGCCGATGACGGTGAACCGGCGGCCCCCGACGAGGATCTGCATGTCCGGGTCCGGACGGCCGATCCCGAGCCGCTCCGCAGCGGTCGCGCCGAGCACGACCGCCGGGTACGCGCCCGTCGCCGGGTTCAGCCAGGCGCCGCCCGCGAGCTCCGCCCCCGTGGCGGCCCGGAGGTCGGTGCGGGCCGCGTAGGCGGCGATGCCCTTCGTCTCGGTCTCGGGCACGCGGTCCGTCCGGTAGACCTTCGCCTCGTCCAGCAGGCCGATCGCCGTCACCTCCCGGACCGGCGCGATCCGCGCCACCATCGCCTCCGATTCGAGCGGCAGCTGCGCCTTCTCCCCGGTCAGCGTGCTGCCGGGCGAGACCGTCAGCAGGTTCGTGCCGAGCGCGGCGAGCGTCCAGTCGAGGTCGGCGCGGGAGGACGACGACACGCCGACGACCGCGACCATCGCCGCGATCCCGATCGCGATGCCGAGCGCCGACAGGAACGCCCGCAGCGGGCGGGTGCGCAGGCCCACCGCGCCCACCCTGAGCACGTCGCCCGGCCACATCCGCGCGGGCCGGAGCACCGGCCGCGACACGGGGGCGGTCATCGGCCCGCCTCCGCGAGCGCGGCGGCGGCCGAGTCGCCGACGATGCGGCCGTCCCGCATCCGGACCCGGCGGGGCAGGCCCGCGGCGATCTCCCGGTCGTGCGTGATGACCACGACCGTGGTTCCGGCGGCGTGCAGCTCGCGGAGCAGCGCCATCACCCCGGCTCCGGACGCCGAGTCGAGCGCGCCGGTCGGCTCGTCGGCGAGGAGCAGCGCGGGCTCGCCCGCCACCGCCCGCGCGATCGCGACGCGCTGCCGCTCACCGCCGGACAGCTCGTGCGGCTCGTGGTCCAGCCGGTGGCCGAGGCCGACGCGCTCCAGCGCCGCCGCCGCCCGCCGCCGCCGCACCGCCGCGCGGAGCCCCGTGTACAGCAGGCCGTCCGCGACGTTGTCGATCGCCCGGGTGCCCGCCGCGAGGTGGAAGTGCTGGAAGACGAACCCGACCGCGGCCGCCCGGAGCGCCGACAGCTTCGCGTCCGGCAGCCGTCCCACGTCGTGCCCGGCGATGCGGACGCGGCCCGAGGTGGGCCGGTCGAGCGTGCCGAGGACGTGCAGCATCGTCGACTTCCCCGAGCCGGACGGCCCGGCGATCGCGACCAGCTCCCCGGCGGCGACGCGGAGCGACACGCCGTCGAGGGCGCGGACGCCGCCGGGGTAGTGCTTGGTCACGTCCCGCAGCTCGATCATTTCGGCACCCCTACGACCGTGCCCGCCGCGATCCCCGGGCCGGAGACCTCGACCTTCCCGTCCGCGAACAGGCCGGCCTCCACCGGGACGTAGGACGAGGTCGAGCCCTTGACGACCTCGACGCCGAAGCCGCCCTCGCTGAGCGCGACCAGCGCGGAGACCGGCACGGTCAGCACGTTCTCGCGCTCCCCGGCGGTGAAGGTGACGTCGACGGAGGCCAGGGCGTACGCGGCGGCCGCCTTCTTCGCCTTCCCGGAGTCGAGCCAGATGGTCACCTCCACCCGGGTCGTCGGCTCCTCGCCCTGCTCGCCCGGGTCGATCACCGTCGTGACCTCGTCGATCTTCGCGGTGACCTCCTCGTTCTCCGGCAGCGTCACCTCGACGGCCGCGCCCTTCTCCGCCATCCGCTGGTCGGCGGTGTCCAGCTCGACGGTCACGGCCTTGGCGGTGCCGGTGTAGGAGAGCACCTTCTTGCCGGGGGCCGCGGGCTCGCCCGGGTTCGCCTGGACGCCGTCGATCCGCACGGCCCCGGACGCGTACGCGACGCGTCCGAGCTCCACGATCCCGGTCTCCGCCACCCAGAGGTCGTCCTGCCATTCCCGGACGGCGGCGGCCGTGGCGTCGGTGTATTCGGCGTCGACGGTGAAACCGCCGTAGCCGAGCGCGCTGAGGTTCGCCTCGAACCGCTTGACGTCGGACCCCTCGGTGCCGACCGCCAGCGGACGGTAGGAGGGCTTGGACCCGTACAGCAGCACGACCGGGTCGTTGTCGACCTCGTACAGCTCCTCCCCCCGGGTGATCTCGTCGCCGCTGCCGGGAAGGCTGGTCAGCACGCCCTTCGCCTGGCTCGTCGCGACGTGCACCGGGCCGTAGCCGAGCCGCCCCTCCTCGCTGAGGGTGTCCCTGAGGGTCTGCTCGGTCACCTTCGCGGTGGCCGGCGGCAGCGCGGCCGCGGCCGCCGCGCCGGAGTCCCCGCCGGTGCCGAGCGCCGCGGCGGCGGCGGTCCCGCCGGCCGCGGCCAGGGCGCCGGCGGCGAGGGCGATCCTCAGCCGCGGCCGGCCCCGGCGGCGGCGCGGCGGGTGCTCCTCCTCCCGGTCCGGAGCGCGCTCCGCGGTGGTCTCCCCCATCACTTCCCGCCGCCCTGCAGCACCTTCTCGCACGCCTGCCGCGCCCGCTCGAAGGTGGCGTCGTCATCGCCCTTCTTCCGCTGGATCCGGATGCCCGGCTCGTTCGGGTCGGGGTCCGGGAAGTCCTCCACACCGTTCTGGCGCATGCACTCGGCGAACTCGCGGGCGCGCTCCTGCTGCCGCGGGTCCGGCGGCCCGGAGGCGTTCGCCTGCGGGCTGTACTCGCGGCACGCCTCCATGGCCTTGTCCATCTTCGCTCGCTCGCCCTCGCCGCCCTTGACCTTGAACTGGACGCGGCCGCCGGGCTTCGGGTCCTCCATGTCCACGCCGTGGTCGCGCATGCACTGGGCGAACTTCACGCCCATCTCTTCCCTGCCGAGCTTCTCGCCGCCCTCCGCGGCCCCCTGCTTCGCGCCGCCCGCCGAGGCGACGCCCGAACCGCCGTCGTCCTCCGAGCATCCGGTCAGCGCCAGCGCCAGCGCGAGCGGCAGGACCGCCAGTATCCGAAGTCGCATGTGCCCTTCCCTCGTCTCCCCGGCCGGAGCGGTTCCGGCCGGTGGGCAGCGATGCAACCCGGTCCGGCGTTTCCCCCGCGTTTCCGCGTCCGGGTGCCGATCACCAGGCGCCGATCACTAACGGAAACGAAACAGCGCCTCCGGCACACTCGCGGCGGGAGAAGGCGGAGGGAGCCTCATGCGGGTGCTGGTGGCGGAGGACGAACGGCTGCTCGCCGACGCGATCGCCGAATGGCTGCGCGGCGACGCGCACGCGGTCGATCTCGCCTACGACGGGGCCGCCGCGCTGGAACGCGTCGGCGTGCACGACTACGACGTGGTCGTCCTGGACCGCGATCTTCCCCTCGTGCACGGCGACGACGTCTGCCGGGAGGTCGTGCGGGGCGGGACCGCGGCGCGCGTCCTGATGCTGACCGCCGCCGCCGAGATCACCGACCGCGTCGCCGGCCTCGGGCTCGGCGCCGACGACTACCTCACCAAGCCGTTCGCGTTCGCCGAGCTGGCCGCCCGCGTGCACGCCCTCGGCCGCCGCTGCCGCCCGGCCGCGCCGCCGACGCTGCACCGCGCCGGCATCACCCTCGACCCGGCGCGCCGCGAGGTGTTCCGGGACGGGCGCTACGTCCCCCTCGCCAGGAAGGAGTTCGCCGTCCTCACCGAGCTGCTCCGCGCCGACGGCGCCGTCGTCTCGGCCGAGCAGCTGCTGGAGAAGGTCTGGGACGAGCACGCCGACCCGTTCACCGGGGCCGTCCGCCTCACCGTCCTGAAACTGCGCCGCAAGCTCGCCGACCCGCCCGTCGTCGAGACCGTCAAGGGAGCGGGGTACCGGATCCCATGAGGCTGTCGCTCCGCGCCCGGCTCACCCTCACCTACGGCCTGCTGTTCCTCGTCGCGGGCGTGCTGCTCCTCGGCGTCACCTACGTCCTGTTCGAGCAGCAGCTCTCCCGCGGCAACACCAAGTTCCTCGCCACCCACACCGGCCCGGGCCCGGCCGCGCAGGCACCCCGGGACAGCGCCCGGATCGTCGACGAGACCAGGCGCCTGTTCGAGAAGGAGCGCGGTGAACTGCACGACGCGGCCATCTCCTCCCTGCTCACCCAGGGCTCGATCGCGCTGCTGGCCGTCGGGGCGGCCGCCGTGGGCTTCGGCTGGCTCATCGCCGGCCGGATCCTCGCCCCGCTGCACCGCGTCACCGACACCGCCCGCCGCATCGCCGGCTCCCCCGCCGCCGACCGCGGCCTGCACGAGCGGATCGCGCTGCGCGGCCCCCGCGACGAGGTCAAGGAGCTCGCCGACACCTTCGACACGATGCTCGAACGCCTCGACCGCTCCTTCGACGGCCAGCGCCGCTTCGTCGCCAACGCCTCCCACGAGCTGCGCACCCCGCTCACCCTGGGCCGCGCCATGGTCGAGATGGCGATGCACCGCGAGTCGGCGTCGCCGGACGTCCGGCGCCTCGGCGAGACCCTGCTGCAGATCAACGCCCGCCACGAGCGCCTCATCACCGGGCTGCTCCTACTCGCCCGCTCCGAGCACGAGATCACCGCCCGCGCCCCGGTCGACCTGGCCGACATCGTCGACCACGTGACGTCCCAGACCGCCCCGGAGGCGAAGGACGCCGGCATCACCGTCGAGACCGAAACGGCCGAGGCCGTCACGACCGGCGACGCCCTCCTCCTGGAACGGGTCATACAGAACCTCCTGGAGAACGGCCTGCGCCACAACACGGAGGACGGCTGGGTGAAGATCTCCTGCCGGGCCCGGAACGACGACGTGGTCCTCGACGTCGCGAACTCCGGCCCGGTCGTCCCGCCCTACGAGATCCCCGCCCTCTTCGAGCCCTTCCGCCGCCTCGACGCCGACCGCGTGGTGACCGCGAAGGGCGTCGGCCTCGGCCTCTCCATCGTCCAGTCGATCGTCCAGGCCCACGGCGGCACGATCACGGCGGTCCCCCGCCCGGCCGGCGGCCTGTCCGTCACCATCGCGCTGCCCCGCTCCCCGGCGCCGGTGCGGGACGCCGTCAGCGCTCGTTGATGATCTTGTTGCCGAGGACCAGGTCGCCGTGGACCTCGACGTCGGCGCTGAAGACGGTGGAGCCCCGGGGGCCGCCGGGGTCGGGCGGGCGCGGCGCGGCGGCCCGGCGAGCCGGGAGGCCGGTGCCGGCCAGGTACATCCATCCCTCGGTGGCCGTCTCCTTGACCTCGACGGTCACGCGTTCGAAGGAGGCGCGGTCCACGGCGCCCTGCAGGTGGGCCACGAAGGCGTCGTAGACGAACGGGGAGACGATGAAGCCGAGGTCGGCGCCCCTTTCGGCGAGGGCGGCCTTCAGGGCCGGGGCCTCCAGGAGGCGGGCGGCCTGGATGATCGCCTGGCCGTTGAGCCCCTCGCCGTCGGGGGTGATGGGGCCGACGTGCAGGGCCGCGCGGAGCTGGATCCGGACGGCCTCGCTCGCGCGGTGGTTGTGCCGGCGCAGCGCGACGGCCAGGTGGCCGGCGAGCGGGTCGACGAGCGCCGAGGTCGGGACGGCGGGCGAGACGATCACCAGGGCGCCGTCCCCGCGGTCCTCGCGGTAGGTCTGGGCGAGGCCGACGCCCGAGGCTTCGAGCGCGGTCAGGAGGATGCGGTAGGTGGCCTCGCGGACGACCCGGCGGTCCTCGTCGTCGCGGGACGGGTCGCCGAAGCCGGCGACGTCGCAGAACAGGACGGAGCAGTTCAGGCCCGACCAGGCCGTGAGGGCGCGGGGCGGCGCCGGATCGAGGGATGCGTCCACGGTACGAGTGAAGGCCGGGACGGGGACGGCGTCCATGTCATGCGACACACTCGGGCGCCGCCGTTCAGCGGGATGCGGTGTGCCTGCGGAGGTCGCGGGGGGTGACGCCGTAGCGGCGGCGGAACGCGTGGCTGAGGGCGCTCGCGGAGGAGAAGCCGGTCGCGTGGGCGAGGTCGGTGATGGTGACGTCGCGGTCGAGGGGGTTGCGCAGCCGGTCCCGGACGACGCGGAGCCGCTCCTCGCGGATGAGGTCCCGGGGGGTCGTCCCGGCGCGCTGCAGGGCGAGCTGGATCTGGCGCAGCGACCAGCCGAGGTCCTGCGCCATGGCGGCGCCGGTGAGGCCGGGGTCGGTGGCGTGCTCGCGGACGTAGCGGCGCACGACCGCCTCCACCTGGGCGAGGTGGCCGGGCGCGGGCGGCCGCTGCCCGCCCGCGACGACGAGGCACAGCAGCTCGGTGATCCGGTCGCAGGCGGCGTCGAACTGCGGCTCGGGGAGCGGCTCGTCGCCGACGGCGCGGACCATGTCGGCGACGACGCGGCCGAGGCCCGCGGACAGGTCGAGGTCGGCGGCGAGCGGCGACTCGGGGTGCAGGCGTCCGTCCACCTCGTGCGCCGGGATCGTCAGGACGAGCGCGCGGGCGGGACGGTGCTGGACGACCCGCACCCGCGCCGCCGGCGACAGCAGGCCGCCCGTCCCCGGGCGGAGCCGCGCCCGGCCGCCGTCGCGGAGCACGAGCAGTTCGCCGTCCAGCGGGAGGAGGAAGCGGTAGGCGTCGTGGATCCCGACGGGGCGGACGTGGTCGGCCCCGTCCGACCGGTACAGGACGAGCCGGTACGCCGAGCTGCTCCGCCGGACCGGCCCGCCGAGGAAGTCGTCCACCGCAGGCCCTTCCGCCGCTCGCTCCGCGCGCCGGTGACCGCCCGGCACCCGCTGATCACCGCCCTGACCGCCGCCTGGCAGCGTAGTACGCACCCCGCCGCCGATTCAGGCGAATCCAGCGGAAAGTGACGCGATTCAGACGGCGCGTGATCGTGCGATGCGCCCGGCGGCAAGATCTCTGCGCGTGAGCACAAGCGCGGCCGTGCGCGATCGTCCTACGGTGCCCGGACCGCGGCGTATTTCCGCGCCGTCCGGCACCCACCCCACCCGGCCAAGAGGCGGTCCGCTCCGGCCCGCCTCGCCCGAATCGTGTGCACCGAGGATCTGATGGAGCAATTCCTCCTGGCGACCGCGTTCGTCCTCGTGGCGGGCGCCGGCATCGCCGCCGCGGTCCTGCTGCTGCGCCAGCGGCGGGCGACCGCCGCGCTGCGCGAGCGGACCGCCGCGCTGGAGCGCGGCCTGGAGCTGCGGGAGAAGGAGCTGCGGCACCTGGCCGACGTCCGGCTGCCCGAGCTCATGGAGTCGCTGAGCAACCCGGGCCTGCGGGTCGCGGGCCCGCTGCACGACCTGGACCGGGAGGCGCCCGAGTTCGCGCGGTCGCTGCAGACCGTGACGGACCTGTTCGCCGGGTCCGCGGCGCGCGTGAAGGAGCGCGCGGACCGGTCCGCGAAGTCGACGCTGCGGGCGATGATGCGCGCCGTGCAGAGCCTCGCGAACGAGCAGCAGCTCGCCATCTCGACCATGCAGGAGCGCCACGACGACCCGGACGTGCTGGAGGGCCTGCTCCGCATCGACCACATGAACGCCCAGCTCGGACGGCGCGCCCAGGCCACCGCCGTGCTGTGCGGGTCGTGGCCGGGGCAGCAGCGCTCGGCGTCCTCCATGACCGACGTGGTGCGCGGCGCGACGTCCCGCATCCGCGACTACCTCCGGGTCAACCTGGAGGGGACGGTGAACAGCGCGGTGACGAGCCGGGCCGTCGAGCCGGTCGTGCTGACGCTGGCCGAGCTGCTCGACAACGCCGCGCGGCACTCGCGGCCCGACACCTCCGTCGAGGTCAACTTCCGCTCCACGCACAACGGCGTCGCCATCACGATCGACGACGCCGGGGTCGCGATGGACGCCGACGAGCTCCAGCGCGCGTCCGACCTGCTGTCCGGCGAGGCGACGGTGGACATCCACCGGCTCGGCGACCCCCCGCAGGTCGGGTTCGCGGTGGCGGGGGTGCTCGCCGCCCGCTACGGGTTCCGCGTGTCGGTCGATTCGCGCTCGCCCTACGGCGGTGTGCGGGCCGTGGTGTTCGTCCCGAGCGCGCTGGTCACCGAGATCCCGGACGAGCGCCCGCCGGAGGCCGCGCCCGCGCCCCGCCCCGCGGCGGACAGCGGCACGGGGCCGGAGGACGGCCCGTCCACGGCGGGCGGCCTGCCCAAGCGGAGCCGCCTCGCGGTCGCCGAACGGCCCGGCGAAACGGACGAGCGGCCCGGCACGAACGAGGGACCCGGCACGGCGGACACCGGGGAGTGGCCCGCGGCCAGACCGGCCCGGGAGACCGCGGCGGGCCTCGGCGCCTGGCAGCGCGGGACGCGGTCCGGCCGCGCCGCCGCCCCGTCCGGGGACGCGGCGGCCGAGGGGACCGCCGCCGAGAGCAAGGACCTGCGGCCATGAACGAGGGGTGGAACGGCGCGATGGACGACGGGACGAACCGGCTCGGCTGGATGCTGGACGACGCGCTGCGCATGCCGGAGACGCGCTACGCGATCCTGCTGTCGGCCGACGGGCTGCTCATGGCCCACTCCGAGCGGATCAGCCGGGACGACGCCGAGCGGCAGGCCGCGGGCATGTCGGGCCTGCAGTCGCTCGCCCGCAGCACCGCCGAGTTCTGCGGCGACCCGGACACCACCTGGCGGCAGACGGTCAACGAGTTCGACGACGGGTACGTGTTCCTCGTCGCCGCCGGCCCCGGCGCGTACCTGGCGGTGTCGGCGACGCAGCACGTGGACATGGAGACCGTGTCGTTCCGGCTGCAGGAACTCGTGCAGCGGCTGGGCAAGGAGATGACCAGCCCGCCGCGACCGGGCGCGGGCCGTCCCGCATGACCCGCCGCAGGAACGAGCGGGCGCTGGTCCGGCCGCACGTCGTCACCGGCGGCCGCGCCCACCCGACCCGCAACGTCTTCGACCTCGTCACGCTCGTCATCTTCAACGGCGACCTGCCCCGCCGGTCTGGGGGGACGACCCCCCAGGCCCCCCGGCAACCGCTTTCGACCGCCGGGCTCTCCCCGGAGAAGCTCCGCATCATCGAGCTGTGCCGCGGCGGCGCGCTGTCGGTCGTCGAGATCGCCGGGCACCTCGGCCTGCCCGTCGGGGTCACCAAGGTCCTGCTGTCCGACCTCGTCGACGACGGGCACCTCACCACCAGGGCCGGCTCGGCGGACGGCCGGCAGTCCAGGGTCCGGCTCCTACAGGAGGTGCTCGATGGACTCCGCGCTCGCCTCTGACCCGCCCTACCTGCGCGAGACCGTGCGGACCGCCCTCAAGATCCTCGTCGTCGGGCACTTCGCGGTCGGCAAGACCACCTTCGTCGGGACGCTCTCGGAGATCCGCCCGCTGCGCACCGAGGAGCGGATGACGCAGGCGGGCGCGCTGGTCGACGACCTCGCCGGCATCGAGGACAAGACGACCACCACGGTCGCCATGGACTTCGGCCGCCTCACGCTGAGCGACTCCCTCGTCCTCTACCTGTTCGGCGCCCCCGGGCAGCAGCGCTTCACCCGGCTCTGGGACGACCTGGCGCGCGGCGCCCTCGGCGCGCTGGTCCTCGTCGACACCGCGCGCCTCAAGCAGTCGTTCGAGATCATGGACCTGGTGGAGCGGCAGGGCCTGCCGTACGCGGTGGCGGTCAACCACTTCGACGCGTCGCCGCGCTTCCCGGACGCCGAGGTCCGCGAGGCGCTCGACCTCGCGCCCGGCACGCCGCTGGTGTCCTGCGACGCCCGCGACCGGCGGTCGTCCACCCAGGCGCTGATCTCGCTCGTCGACCACCTCCTCACCCTCGACCCGGAGACGCCGTGACCGACCAGCCCCCTTACGGCGACGGGCCCGCGACCGGGGCGCCCGCCGAACCGGAGCGCTTCCCGATGTACGGGCCGGAGTTCGCGCGGGCCCCGCAGGCCCTCTACGCGCGGATGCGCGCGCACGGCGACCTCGCGCCCGTCGAGATCGCGCCGGGCGTCCCGGCGACGCTCGTCCTCGGCTACGACGCGGCGCTGGAGATCATGCGCGACCCCGACCGGTTCCCCCGCTGCAGCGAGGTGTGGGAGGAGGAGGTCGGCCCCGAGTGCCCGGTGCTGCCGATGATGATGACCCGGCCCAACGCGCTGTTCACCAACGGCGCCGTCCACGCCCGGCTCCGGTCGGTGATCGTCGACAGCCTGGAGCGCGTCGACCCCGCCGCCCTGCGCGAGCACGTCGCGGACGCCGCGAACACCCTCATCGACCGGTTCGCCGCCGACGGCAAGGCCGACCTCATCGGCCAGTACGCCCGCACGCTCCCGCTGCTGGTGTTCAACGAGATGTTCGGCTGCCCCCACGCCATCGGCGACAAGCTCGTCCGCGGCATGAGCGCCATCTTCGACACCGTCGGCGCCGAGGAGGGCAACGCGCTGCTCGCGGAGGCCACCCTCGAACTCGTCGCGCACAAGCGCGAGCAGCCCGGCGCGGACGTCACGTCCTGGATGATGCGCCACCCCGCCGCGCTGGACGACTTCGAGATGGCGCACCAGCTCACGCTGCTGGTCGGCGCCGGAACCGAGCCGGAGCAGAACCTCATCGCCAACGGCATCCTGCTCCTGCTGTCGGACGACCGGTTCGGCGGCGACCTCGCCGGCGGCAGCCTCCCCGTCGAGGACGCCCTCGACGAGATCCTGTGGACCGACCCGCCGATGGCCAGCTACGGGACGACGTTCCCCCGCCAGGACATCGACTTCCGCGGGTACCGGCTGCCCGCCCACCAGCCCGTCCTCATCAGCTACGCGGCCGCGAACACCGACCCGTCCCGGCGGGTCGGCGACCGGAAGGGCAACCGCGCGCACCTGTCGTTCTCCGGCGGCCCCCACACCTGCCCCGCCAAGAGCCACGCCCGGCTCATCGCGTCGGTGGCCATGGAAACCCTCCTGGACCGCCTCCCCGAACTGGACCTGGCCGTCCCGGCCGCCGACCTGGAATGGCGCCCCGGCCCCTTCCACCGCGCCCTGACATCTCTGCCGGTGCTCTTCGCAGTCCCTTAACGCGACGTGGTTGAACCGTTTGGGCTGGTGCGTGCGTACGGGGTGGTGTGGCTGCACAGGAGGCTGAGGCCGCCCCGACCGACCGGCCGATGCTCGCCATCGGTGCCGTCGCGCTCTCGCTGGTCGTCCTGGCGCTGGTCATGCGGCTGGGCGGGGCGCTCAGCGAGACCGCCGCGCCCGGACTGTCGCAGACCGGGGCGCTGACGAAGACCGGGCTGACGGTCGCCAAGCTCGGCGGAAACGCCGCCGCGGTCCTCACGGTCGGGTGGCTGCTCGTCGCGGCCGTGTTCGCCCGGCCGCCGTCGCCCGTCGGCCGCCGCTGCCTGCGGGCCGTGTCGCTGACGGCGCTCGTCTGGGCGCTGTGCACGCTGGCGCTGATCGTCTTCACCGCACTGGACCTGTTCGGCACCGGCATCGGCGGCCTCACCGGGAACATGATGCGGACGCTGCTCATCGAGCTGCCCCAGGGGCGGGCGCTGCTGCTCGTCCTGGCCGCCGCGGTCGCGCTGTCGGTCGCGGCTAGCGTCCCCCGCGTCGAGGGCGGCGCGGGTTACCTGCTGGCGGGCGCGCTCGCCGCGCTGCTCCCGCCGCTGTTCACCGGGCACGCGGCGAACGCCTCGTACCACGCGCTCGCCGTCTACAGCCTGGCCGCGCACGTGCTCGGCGCCGCGCTCTGGATCGGCGGGCTCGTCGCCCTGATCACCATCGGGCCCGCGCTCCGCGGCGAGCTGCCCGCGATCGTCGGGCGCTACAGCACGCTGGCGCTGGTGTCGTTCGCCGTCGTCGGCGCCAGCGGCGCCGTCAACGCCTGGGTGCGCCTCGGCGGCGTCAACCTCGGCTCGCGGTACGGGTGGGTGGTCGTCGCCAAGATCGCGGCGCTCGGCGTCCTCGGCGTGCTGGGCTGGTGGCACCGCCGCGCCACCATCCCCGCCCTGCGGGACGGCACGGGCGCGCGGCCCTTCCTGCGGCTCGGGACGGCCGAGGTCCTCGCCATGGCGGCGACGATGGCGCTCGCCACCGGGCTGTCCCGCACTCCCCCGCCGGAGAACGCCCCCGACACGCTCGACCTCACCGCGCTGCGCCTCGGCTACCCGATGCCGGGCCCGGCGGGGCCCGGCCCCTACCTCCTGGACTGGTGGCTCGACCCGCTGTTTTCCGCGCTGATCGTCACCGGGGCCGTCCTGTACGGGTTCGGGCTGCGTCGCGTGCGGGACTGGCCGTGGTACCGCGCCGCCGCCTGGTACGCGGGGCTCCTCGCCGCGTTCCTCGCCACCGGCAGCGGGATCTCCCGGTACAGCATGGTCCTGTTCAGCGCGCACGCCGTCCAGCACATCCTCATCGGGGTGGTCGCGCCGCTGCTGCTCCTCTACGGCGCCCCACTGCGGCTGGCGGTGCGGGCCCTGCGGGACGAGAACGCGCGGCTCGTCGCCGCCGCGGGCGGCTGCCGCGGGATACGGCTGCTCTGCCATCCGATCGTCGCGACCGTGCTGTTCCCGCTCAGCCTCTACGGCTTCTCCGTGTCGCCGCTGTTCCCGCCTTCGCTCAGCAACCACGCGCTGCACACGCTCGCGATGCTCGCCTTCCTGGTCATCGGGCTGGCGTACTTCCGCGGGACGGCCGGGACGCCGCTCCCGTTCGCCGTCCTGCCGCTGCACGTCCTCGCCGGGGTCGCCCTGATGCGGGACGGCACCGTCCGCGGCAGCTGGTTCGAGGAGCTGGGCCGCGGGTGGGGCGCGTCACCGCTGGACGACCAGCGGCTGGGCGCGCTGCTGCTGTGGACGGTCACCGCCGCCCTCACCGCCGCCGTCGCGGCGGCGCAGGCGCGTCACGGGCGGGGGCGGCGGTCCACGACCCGGCTGAGCGCCTCCACGACGGTCGGGTCGTACTCGGCGGCGGAGTCGTGCCTCAGCCGCTCCAGCACGGCCGCGCCCCTGTCCCGGTCGGAGGACTCGCCCACCAGGTCGTCGTAGGCGTTGGCGACCTTGATGATGCGGCCCGCGAGCGGCGGCGAGACCGGCGGGGCCGCGCCGCCCGGGTCGCCCCCCGCCCGGTAGGGGTGCGAGGACAGCTGCACGATGTGCGCCACCCGGTCCAGGACGCCGGTCTGCTTGATCACCTCGGCGCCGAGCTCGGCGATGCGGCGCTGCTCGGCCGGGGACGCCAGCACGGTCGCGCCGCCCGGGATCGGGTCGCCGAGCGACAGCTGGCCGATGTCGTGCATCAGCGCCGCGTACTCCAGTTCGAGGAGCTCCTCCTCGGACATGCCGAGCTCGCGCCCCATCGCGATCGCGAGCCGCGACACCCGGCGCGAATGGCCGGGCTCCACGTAGCCGCCGACCTCGGTGACGCGCGACAGCGCCCGGACGGTCTGCAGGTATGTGGCGCGGGTCCCGGCGTACCGGCGGAACGCGAACTGCGTCACCAGGATCGGCACCGTGAAGATCAGCAGCGCGGCCTCGCCCATCGCGGTCGTGGCGACCGCGATCAGCATCGCGGTGGCGCTGGTGGCCGCGCACAGCGCCATCTTGGCCTCGATCTCGTCCCGCAGCGCGATCCCGAACCGCGCCCGGACGGCCTCCGCCCGGATCATCGCGGCGATCAGCACATCGGTGAAGCAGGACGCGATCACGACGACGCCCATCACCGCCAGCAGCAGCTGCCACACGACGTCGAGCCCCAGCATCGGCCGGAAGCACAGCGCGATGACCGCGACGGTGAACAGCCGCCGCGCCATCGCGTCCGGACGCGGGGAGCGGCCCACCGCGAAGTGCGGCAGCGACCCGACCAGCATCCCGGCCGCGGTGACCGCGACGACCTGGAGCGCCGAGTGCTCGGCGGCGACGACGCCGAGCGGCGCGTCCGGCGGGGCGCCCTCGGGGCCGACGCCGACCAGCAGGGCGTAGCCGATCGCGCCCGCGCCGGCGACCGGCGCGACCTCCCGGTTGCCCGGCATCACCATCCGGAACAGCTCGCCCAGCGCGATCAGCACGCCGAAGATGATCGCGACGTCGGGCTGCCGCAGGCCGACCGCCGCGACCTGCGTGACCGCGACGACGACGAACAGCCCGGCGGTCGCGATCAGCAGCAGCTGGCCGGCGTCGATGCTCTGCCACGCGGCCCTCTCCCGGGCACTCTGGCTGCTCATGGGCGTCCCGTCACCGCCGCACCTCGTCGCCGGCGACCCGCAGCGGCGTGCTCGGGTCGTCGTGGTCCTGCTGGGTGGTCTCCACCACGTCGTCGTCGGGCAGCACGACCGGGCCGGGCGGCTCCCACGGGGTGCGCTCGAGCGCCCGCAGGAACGCCTCCACGATCACCGGGTCGAAGTGGTCGCCCATGCAGCGGCGCAGCTCCGCGACCGCCTCGTCGACGCTGCGGGCCGCCCGGTAGGAGCGGGTGGAGGTCATCGAGTCGAACGCGTCGGCGACCGCGATGACCCGGGCGAACTCCGGGATCTCGTCGCCGGCCAGGCCCATGGGGTAGCCGCGGCCGTTCATCTTCTCGTGGTGGTGCATGATGCCCGCGAGCGCCTCGTCCAGGAACCCGATCTCGCGGACGATCTCCAGCCCGCGCATCGGGTGCAGCTGGATCGCGGCGAACTCCTCCTCGGTCATCGGGCCGTTCTTCTGCAGGACCTTGGTGGGGACGCCGAGCTTGCCGACGTCGTGCAGCATCCCGGCGTACCGGATCGCCTCGACCCGGTCGGGCCGCATCCCGATCTCCTGCGCGATCATCACCGAGCCGCGGGACACCCGCTCGGAGTGCCCGCGGGTATAGAAGTCCTTGGTCTCGACCGCCTGGCAGAGCGCGGCGAGCGTGGCGGCGTGCGCCTGCTGCTGGACGTACGCCTGGTCCATCGCCCAGCGGGCGATGAGCAGCGGCAGCAGCACCAGCACGGCGGCGAACGGCCCTATCCGCGGCCACAGCCCGGCGATCAGCAGGCCGACCATGCCGTAGCCGAGGCAGCCGACGGCGAGCTGGCCGCTCTCGTGCAGCAGCTCGCGCGGGGCCGCCTGCCGGCTGAGCAGCAGCACCCCGGCCGTCAGCGTCAGGTTGACCAGGACGAAGGTGACCAGCGCGCCGAGGAACGGCCCGATGACGTTCTCGACCCAGCGGATCTGCTCGGGGTGGAAGCGGTCACCGCCGAGGAGCTGGAAGACCGTCCCGGCGGTGAAGCCGCTGAGCGCGAACTGCGCGCCGTTGAAGACCCGCTTGACCGGCGCGAAGATCCGCTGGCCGGTGATCACGGCGCAGAAGCCGACCAGCGCCGCGCCGACCGGTCCGAGCAGGACCACCGACGCCAGGCTCGCGGCGAAGCTCAGCGACACCCTGGCCCGGGCGAGGTTCAGCCGGGCGGGCGCCGAGTCGCAGACGAGGAACAGCAGTGCCAGCACGGCGAGCGTCCCCCAGTCGATCTCCGCGAAGGACGACGTCGCGATGAGGCCGACCGCCAGGGCGACCACGCCGCATACGTACGCCCAGGCAGGGAGTGGGAGTCCACGCATTGCCGCCCCCTCGGGGTGTGAACACCCGGCCCCGTCCGCGGCGGTGCGGGCCCGCGCGGGCCCGCCGGGACGGAGGAGTGTTCGGTTCGACTGGCGGGCCGCCGCCGGGCGTGCGCGTGCCTGCCGGCACTACACCCAGGACACGCCCTCGGGCATCAGCAGCGACACCGCCGAGGGGCTCTCGCACCGGCCGTTCACCGCCGGCTTCACACGCTCGAGCATGGCTCCTTGCCTCCCCCCGCGAACCGGGCCGGCCGGCCTCGCGGCCGGCCACCGGGACCTCGTCGGCCCCGGTTCTCGCCCGGGCGAGCACATACTCCCGAATTCACGGGCGGGCACGTGCTCCCGTCGCTGATTCCGGCCCAAGCCTAACGCGAACTGCCCAGGTCACACAGGCATGCGGAGAAACGAGAGCCAACTGTGAAGCGGCCGTCACCTTAAGTGATCAATTGCCCCGGGAGAATACACCGACCGTAATTGCACAGCGTCGATGCACGTCACAATGCACGTGCATTACCGGGCGTTCCCAATTATCCCCAGGAAATGCCCAGAAACGACCAACCATCGGCTTTCCGTCAGGCCGGGGCCATCCGTTCCCGCGCCCACGCCACGGTCTCCGCCAGCCCCTCGCGGAGGCCCGTCTCCGGCGCCCAGCCGAGGGCCTCCCGGGTCGCCCGCGGATCGACGGACATCGCGGGGAGGTCGCCCAGCCGCGGCGGCGCGAACTCCGGGTCGTCCGGCGCGCCCGCCGCCTCGGCGACCAGCGTGTGCAGCTCCCGGTCGGTCGTCTGCACGCCGGTGCCCACGTTGAGGCGCCGCCCGCCGCCCGCCTCGCCCGCCGCGCGGGCGAACGCGTCCACCACGTCCAGCACGTAGACGTAGTCGCGGGTCTGGGTGCCGTCGCCGTAGACCCGCGTGGGGCGGCCCGCCAGCAGCGCGTCCGTGAAGATCGAGACGACGCCGGCCTCGCCCTCGGGGGTCTGCCGCGGCCCGTAGACGTTCGCCAGCGTCAGCGTCGTGCAGTCGATGCCGTACAGCGCCTTGTAGGTGGCCGCGTACACCTCGCCGGACACCTTCGACGCCGCGTACGGGGACGCGGGCCGCAGCTCGGCGTCCGGCGGGACGGGCAGCGCGTCCGGCACCCCGTACACCGCGCAGCTCGACGTGAACACGACCTTGCGGCCGCCCGCCGCCCGCGCCGCCTCCAGCACGTTCGCCGTGCCCACCACGTTCGTGCGCGCGTCGGCCAGCGGATCGGCGACGCTGGCGCGCACGCTCACCTGCGCGGCGAGGTGGCAGATCACCTCGGGGCGCCGGGCCGCGGCGCGCTCGACGAGCGCCGGGTCGCCGACGTCCATCTCCCACAGTTCGAGACCGGGGCGGACGTTGGCGCCCGAGGACATGTCGTCCACGCCGATGACCTCGTGGCCGTCGGCGACGAGCCGGTCGACCAGGTGTGATCCGATGAAGCCGGCCGCGCCGGTGACGAGTGCGAGCACCCGAGAACGATACGACGCTCAGGCGCTGCCGGTCTTCTCGGCGTCACCGGACGCCTTGATGTCCCCGCAGATCTCCTCGATGCGGCCGAGCACCTTCGCGCGCAGGTCGGTGGGGGCCTGCTCGCAGCCGCAGGACTTGTTCACCAGCTTCTTGACGGCCTCCTCGAGGCCGTACTCGCGCAGGCAAGGGCCGCATTCGTCCAGGTGCTGCTGCACCTCGCCGCATCCGCCCTGGTCCAGCTCGCCATCGAGATAGGTGTAGACCCGCGCAAGGACCTCGTCGCAAGGGGTCTCGTGGTGGTCGCCACAGCTCATGGCTCACTCACCCTTCTCGTTCACCGCGCCGCGGCACGGCGCGGTGTCCGGCATCTCGCTACGCAGTACGCGGCAGGCGCGTTTCCCGCTCACTTGGCCCCTCCGCCCGTCCGCGTGAGACCGCGCTCCTCAGCGTAGTCCTCCAGCATGCCCCGCAGCTGGCGGCGGCCCCGGTGCAGCCGGGACATGACCGTGCCGATGGGCGTGCCCATGATCTCGGCGATCTCCTTGTAGGCGAAGCCCTCGACGTCGGCGAGGTAGACGGCGATGCGGAACTCCTCCGGGAGCTCCTGCAGCGCCCGCTTCACGTCGCTGTCCGGCAGGTGCTCCAGCGCCTCGGTCTCGGCGGACTTGAGGCCGCTGGACGTGTGCGACGCGGCGCGCGCGATCTGCCAGTCCTCGATGTCCTCGGTGGCCGCCTGCTGCGGCTGGCGCTGCTTCTTGCGGTAGGAGTTGATGAACGTGTTGGTCAGGATGCGGTAGAGCCACGCCTTGAGGTTGGTGCCTTCCTTGAACTGGTGGAAGGACGCGAACGCCTTGGCGAAGGTCTCCTGCACGAGGTCCTCGGCGTCCGCCGGGTTGCGCGTCATGCGCAGCGCGGCAGAATACAGCTGGTCCAAGAACGGGAGCACGTCGCGCTGGAACCGGTCGCGGCGCTGCTCCACGGTCTCCGTGGTGCCCTGTACCTGACCCACCCCCTCGGCTGTGGCGCCGCCGGCCTCGGCTAGGCCGATGACGCCGTATCCACCAGACGATAGCGGTCCGCGCGGCCTTCCCACGCGGGCGGGTGTCTGCGCGTCGCCGCGCGGGGCCGCGAGTCCAGGGCTCCGCTGCTGGTCGGCAACGGCTGTGGTCATGGGTGTGCACCTCCGCGTTTGGCCTGTGAGACGGTGCAACACCGGATGGGTGCCGCCGATTCCCGCACCCGGGGGTGACGCGGCGGACACGGGCCGCCGCGGGCGTCCTGCACGGAGGGTGACGCCTCCGGTAACGGGGAAAGAAGTGACATACACGGCGAGAACAGGAGCAAACGTGCACCCGGTGCCGTCGGCGCGAACGTCCGAGCCCACCATCGCCAGTCTGCGCGACATCTCCGGGGAGGGGGCGGGGGACGCGCTGGCGCGCTACTGGACCTTCTACTGGGCGGTCGCCGCCGCCCAGCTGACCCGGTGGCTGCCGCGGCGGCCGTCCCGCGTGCTGGACATCTCCGGCGGGCGGTCCGCCGCCCAGGCCGCCGAGGCCCGGCACACGGTCCTGGAGGTCCTCGACCCGACCAGGGGCGACGGGCGCCCGGCGGCGGACGGGGCGCCGCCCGCCAAGTGCGGCACCATTCCGATCATCGGCGACACCGGCAGCCTCACGTTCCTCGCCGGCGGCTCCGTCGACGCCGTGATCGCCGAGAACCGGGTGCTGTCCCGCCACCTCGCCACCGAGGGCACGGTCGCCGAAATCGCCCGCGTGCTGCGCCCCGGCGGCCGGGTCCTGCTCTGCGTCGACTCGCTGACCCTCGGGATGGCGCTGCTCGCCGAGCGCAACTACTGGGCGCACCTGTCGGACGTGCCGAGCGCCGAGGTCGTCCTCATCCCGTGGCCGGACGGCAGCATCACCCGCTCGTTCTCGCCCCACCAGCTCCGCGAGCTGCTCGGCGACGCCGGGCTCGAAGTGGAGTGGATCCGGCCCCGCACGGTGCTGTCCCCGTCGACCGTCGAGCACGTGCTGGCCGAGTCGCCCCGCGCGCTGCCCCGGCTGGTCCGCACCGAGCTGAACGCCACGGAACCGGACGAGTCCCTGGGCATCCACCTCCTGGCGAGCGCCAGGAGGAAGTGAGGCCGGGCCGCGGCCTAGCGCCTCCGGTCGTGCTTGGCCTGGCAGGTCACGCAGCGGGCGGCGTCCGGCCGGGCCTCCAGGCGGCCCTCGGGGACGGGCTTGCCGCAGGCCAGGCAGCGGCCGTAGGTCCCGGCGCCGATGCGCTCCAGGGCGGCCACGACGCCGTCGCGGTGCCGCTCCAGCGAATGCAGGGCGGCCTCCACGCGGTCGAGGGCGGTGAGGCCGGCCCCGGCGTCCGCGGCGGAATTGTCGCGCTCGGGGCTCTCCCCGCGCAGAATGGCGATGGACCGATCCAAATCCTCGAGCATGGCCTCGAGGCGGGCACGGGCTACGGCGATATCCACGACGCTGCGAACTCCTCCCGGCAGGGGGATCCCGGGCAAATGCGCTCCGACTCCGGCCGCCGCCGCGTTCCCGGCAGCGGTCAGAACAAACCGTCGGAATTGCTGCCTGGACTATCCCCGGAAAGCGCGGGTTCTATGAGCTCCGGTCCGTTGTTTCGCACGTTGTTGACCGCCTTTGACACCGGGTAGGCGTCCATTGTCCCGGCCATCGCGGGCACCAGCAGGCCCCGGACCTGCTCGGTCTCGGTCAGCGCGGGGTCGAGCCAGGCGTCCCAGCGGTCCGGCTCGACGATCATCGGCATCCGGTCGTGGATGCGGCCGAGGTCGTCCGGCGCGTCGGTGGTGATCACCGTGCACGTCCAGATCCACTCGTCCTCGGGCGACTTCCACAGCTCGTAGAGACCCGCCATCGCCATGACGGCGCCGTCATTGGGGCGGATGAAGTAGGGCTGCTTCTGCGGCTTCTTCTTCTTGGCCTTCTTCTCGCCCTCGGCCGGGTCAGGCGAGCCGCCCTGGTCCTGGCCGCCCTGGTCCTGGCCGCCCTGGTCCTGGCCGCCCTGGTCCTGGCCGCCCTGGTCCTGGCCGCCCTGGTCCTGGCCGCCCTGGTCCTGGAGGGTGTACCACTCGAAGTAGCCGTCGGCCGGGAGCAGGCAGCGGCGCCGCGCGAACGCGCGGCGGTACGACGGCTTCTCGTGCACCGTCTCGAACCGCGCGTTGATCATGCGGGAGCCGATGGACAGGTCCTTGGCCCACGACGGGACGAGCCCCCAGCGCACCGTCCGCAGCTGCCGGACGGCCGCGGCCTCTTCTGGGGCGTCCTTCGGGCGCCGGTTCAGGACGACCGGAACCTGCTTCGTCGGGGCGACGTTGTAGTCGGGCTGGATGTCCCCGTCGACGGCGTCGAGCTGCACCTGGAACTCGTCCAGCAGCTCCTGCCGCGCTCGGGTCGTGGCATAGCGTCCGCACATGGGTCCCATCCTGCCGTGCTTGAGGCGCGGCGTGATGGGCATGTAGCGGGTCATGCGACCCTTCACGACCCTGGCCCGTCCGTTCGTGGCGGCGCCCTACATCATGACCGGCCTGGAGGCCGTCCGGGACCCGCGCGAGCGCGCCGAGCGGGTGGGCCCCGCGGTCAAGCCGGTGGCCGACCGGATCGAATGGCTGCCGAAGGACCCCGAGACGCTCGTCCGCATGGAGGGCGCGCTCAGCCTGGGCACCGGCGCCCTGCTGCTGACCGGCAGGTTCCGGCGGCTGACGACGCTGCTGCTCGCCGCGCAGCTGGTGCCCGCGCTGGCGACCGAGCACCGCTTCTGGGCCGAGGACGACCCCGAACGCCGCGCCAGCGAGCGGTCCCACCTGCTGAAGAACGCCGGCCTGTTCGGCGCGCTGCTCATGGTGGCGACCGAGCCGCGCCGCCCGCCGCGGATGGCGGAGCTGCGGCGCGCCGCGCGGGAGACGCAGCTCAAGAGCGGCGCCGAGGCCAAGGCGCTGCGCCGGGAGGCCGCGGCCACGCTGCGCGACGCGCGCCGGGAGGCGGCCCGCCAGGTGCGCACCGCCCGCGCCGAGAGCGGCCGCAAGACCGCCAAGCAGGCCGCGAAGGCGGCCAAGGGCGCCAAGGCGGCCAAGCCCGCGAAGTCGGTCACGGTGAAGATCGCCAAGCCGAACGGCCTCAAGGGCCGCAAGCGGGGCGGCGCGATGCGGGGGCTCAAGGCCGGGGGCGCGAAGG